>JAGFJJ010000018.1 GCA_024102815.1 Phycisphaerae bacterium | reverse complement strand
TTGTGGCTTCGGTGAGACGTGCGAGAAGGCGTGCATCGGGAAGATCCCGGCGGCGTCGGAATGGGGCCTGGCCGTACTGGCATTGATGCTGCTGGTGGCCGGGAAGCTGTACTTCGGACGCCAGGTTCAGCCTGTGCGGGTCTAGAAGCGACTTCACTTTGAGTTTAATTTCCGCCCGGTGGCTTTAGCCACTGGGCGGTTTTTTTTGTCTTGACAAAAAAATTTGTCAAAAGGACTTCGGCGGCGGGCGGGTGGCTGCGGTGTTAGTTTGGGAAATATGCGTGTTATGGGACGAGCCTAAGATTTCGTCTCGATTTGTCGGATTCTTGTTGAACTGGGACGTGCATTTCCGTTAGACTCGGCATTTGACCTGGAGTGGCACAATGTGGCCGCCGTGTTACGCGCGGCCGATTGTTGCCGAGATGTTTCAAGTCGTCTGCGCGTCTCGCGGTGGAAAGTGTCATTTCGTTGACACTGCGGGGCAAGGGAGGTCGGAGAAGTTTTGCTGGGACTGATGGCGGACAAGCAGGGTTGGAAGCGATTGGGAGCGGGGGCACTGTGGGTGCTCGCGCTGACGGTCGCAGCCCTACTGATGACTTTCGCCCAACACACGCCGGAAGCGCGTTGGCTGGGCTGGGTCACGCTGCTGCCGCTGTTTTTCGCGATTCGGGAACTCTCGCCGAGTCGCGCGGCCTTGGGGGCGGGTTGGTGGGGCCTGTGCCTTTGCCTGTTTTCCTCGATCGGTCCATTTCATAGTCTGCCATTCGCGCCGCGCAGCTTTGCCTTCCTGGCATGTGTTCCGGCGCTGTACGCGTTCCTGGGGGCGCTGCAAACGCGTCGCGTGGGGTTCAGCCCGCTGATTCTGGGCCTGGGCTGGGTCGGGGTGGAGCTGGCGCTGCAACCGCTGGCGATGCGGCACGGCCTGCTGGCGTCGACGCAGGACGGGGGCCTGGCGCTGCGGGTGCTGGGATTCGTCGGCGGCTGGTTCCTGGTTTCGTTTTTCATTGCCTATGTCAACGCGTCTCTGCTGGAGATGCTGACGGTAGCTTGCGGCATGATCCTGGCCGAGGACCGCCCGGCGTACGAGCGCCTGCGGCTGGTCCGGGTCATCATTCGCGAGCTCTATCTTGCCGATTGCACACACTGCCTGCGGCCGATGGCTCCTCGGCCTCCTCCCGCGTTTTGACCTTCCACGACGGCTTCGCACATGACGCCCTTGGGCGCAGCGGTGAGAAGTTGGAGTCCGTCGAAACGCGTTTCGCTCACCAAGCCAACTAACTTGTTCTTTCGGGTTTTACGACGTGGGTGCCCGGTGCGGATTCTGGACCGGGGTGTTCTCAGGCCCGCTGTGATGCGTCGCCGGTCGGTGCACACGTCGCTTATTGAAGGTAGGGAAGGGGGAGGCGTTCTTTCTCTTCCGGGTACGTTTGGAGGTATGGAAATGAAGGTTTCTAGAATTCTTGTTGTTCTGGCGGTCGCCGCGATTGCGCTTCCGGCGTTTGCACAGAACCTTTCGTCGCAGGGTCCCTACGACGCAAACGCCAACGTGGCGGGCCAGAAGACCCCGACGGGTCACGTTCCGCCTGCGGTGGTTAACGTGTTCGGCGATACCTGCGCGGACGGCGCCGATCTCGGCGTGGTGACGGACGGCGCGACGGCCGACTATGACACGACCGGTTATGCCTGCGAGGACTACACCGCGGGTTGCCCGGCTACGCCCTGCTTCGGCCTGGCTGGTTGCGCCTTTGGCGCACCGGACGCGGTGGCCAAGTTCCAGGTCGATCAGACCGGCGTGTGGCAGATCGCGGCCTGCGGCGGCACGCACGACAATGAGCTCATGGTCATGACATCGTGCGGCAGTGGCTGCATCGCGGCGAATGACGATAGCTGCCAAGGCTGCAGTGCTCCGTACAACGCTACGCTGTCGGCATGCCTGACGGCGGGTACGGATTACTGGCTGGCGGTTGGTGGCTACAGCACCGAGGGCGCGGACACGGTGTCGTTCACGCTGCTTCCGCCGGTGAACGAGTGCACGACCGACGCCGATTGTGACGACGGTATTTTCTGCAACGGCGCGGAAGTTTGCATAAGCGATCCCTGCGGATCGTTCTGCGGACCGGACCCGGCAGGGCTGCCCTGCCTCGGCCCGAAGGCCTGTGATGAGGGTACGCAGTCCTGCATCGCCTGTGTCAACTGGCATTCGTTCGGCGAAGGCCAGTTCTTCTATCCGGCGTCGGCCGGCATCACGTTCGCGGGCGACGATTTCGGTCTGCGTCCGGGTGCGGGTCTGCAGCTCATCAGCTACTCGGTGAGCATGATCGGCCGCGCTGATGCGGCGGTTCCGGGCAGCGCGATCGGCAATCCGTATTTCATCAACACGGCGATCTGGGAGTTTGACGGCACGGGTCTTCCGCTGGCCCCGGTTGTGGGCACGGAGTGCACGGGTCTCCAGGGCACGATCGCGGCGGGCGGCACGCCGGCCGATTACCTGACGTGCGCCCCCAACGGCGGTTTGCCGACCGGCGTTAATATCCCCATGGATCCGTTCAGCATCGGCATCCCGCTGGGCTGGGTCATCATCGAGTACGATGTTGCGGCCAGCGATCCGGGAGCCCGCTTCGGTATGGGTGCGGCCGGTGTCGGCAATCCGTACATCGGTAACGGCTGGGATGCGGCGCCGCTGTTCGGCGTCCGCGTGTTCTTCATCGACGGCAACATCTACAGCAGCAGCAACACCGGTGCGGGTATCGAGAACATGACGGTTTGCACGGTTCCGCTGGGCGCTTGCTGCCTGCCGGATCACAGTTGCGTGAACGTCGAGGAGCAGGAGTGCAACGGGCTGGGCGGCACCTACCTGGGTGACGACACGGCGACGACGCCGAACCTGTGCGAGGATCAGACGGATACGGACGGCGACGGCAGCCCCGATTCCTGTGACGGCTGCCCGGACGATCCGAACAAGACCGAGCCGGGTGCTTGCGGCTGCGGCGTTGCGGACACGAACTCGGATGGCGACACGATCGCGGATTGCAACGACAACTGCGACCTGGTCGACAACGAGGATCAGGCCAATGGTGACGGCGACACGCTGGGCGATGCCTGTGACAACTGCCCGGCCGTGGACAACGAAGACCAGGCCAACAGCGATGGCGACACCCATGGCGATGCCTGCGACAACTGCCCGAACACCTCGAACGAGGATCAGGCGGACGGCGACGGCGACGGCGTGGGTAACGTGTGCGACAACTGCCCGACCGTGTCCAATGCTTCGCAAGCGGACAGTGACGGCGACGGCAACGGTAACGCCTGCGATCTGTGCCCGGGCTTCGATGACGCCCTGGATGCGGACGGCGACGGCGTTCCGGATGGCTGCGACCAGTGCCCGGGTGCCGATGACGGCGAGACGGGTGCGTTGGGCGACGACGACGGCGACGGCGTCCTGAACTGCAACGACCTGTGCAACGGCGCGGATGACGCGGTGTTTGCTCCGGGTTGCATCGGCCAGATCCCGACGGTCTCCGAGTGGGGTATCGCGATTCTGGCGCTGCTGCTGCTCGTGGCCGGCAAGGTGTACTTCGGCCGGCGTACGGCGCTCAGCTAAACCACGTTAAGTGACTCCGGTCGGGGCGGGGATTCTTCCCCGTCCCGGCCGGACCTTTTCGTTCCAAATGCCCTCTGGACAGACCACAGCGGTTTCCCGGAGGTATCTCACAGCGGGCATCTGAATCACCTGACACGGCCGCCGTCCTCGGAAACCTCCGGGGGCGGCGGTTTTTTTTCGCGCCGGGGGGGTACCGGGGGGATGCGGAATCCGCCCCCGGGAGAGGGGTATGGGGGTCCGGAGGGCCGGTGGTTATGGGACGGTCCAGCGAGACTGGCAACGATTTCCGAGATTTGTATTGAAAACGGAATCCTGTTTCCGCTAGATTCAGAGCCAAGCCGAGAGCAGCGCTTGGGGCGGCTTCCTTCGGGGGTCGCTTGAAGTGTTCCAACGCGAGGCAATTCTTCGGCCCATGGTCGCGTGGTGTCTTATGTCACGTCGGTGGCACTGCGGGGCGGTGGAGGTCGCTAAACAGCTTGGTCACGAACATCTGGGATAGCGGATTGGGGAGAAGTGTGCGCGCGGGCGCGCCCTGGGCGATTTGCCTGGGCGGCAGCGCGGCGGTTCTCTCGATTGCGCAGCATGTTCCGGGGGCCCAATGGCTGACCTGGATCGCGCTGGTGCCGCTGTTCCTGGCTATTCGCGACCTTTCGCCGGGTCGAGCGGCGCTGGCGGGTGCGTTCTGGGGGGCGGGGGTTTGCGCGCTGGCGGCGTTGTTCTCGCATCACGGGGCGGCGCTGACGGTTCAGAATGCGGCGCTGCTCGTGGCGCTGCCGGCGTTGTTTTCCTTCCTCGGTTCCCGGCAGACGCGGCGCACGGGGTTCAGCCCGCTGATTCTGGGACTCGGTTGGGTGGCGATCGAGCTGGCGATGCGTCCGCTGGCTCCGCACGGCGGGCTGGTGGTATCGGGCCAGCTTTACGGACCGGCGCTGCGGGTGGTGGGATTTCTGGGCGGGTGGCTGCTGGTGGCGTTCTGCGTCGCCTACGTGAACGCCTCGCTGCTGGAGATCGCGACGCTGGCCTGCGCGATGCTGCTGGTCGGGGATCGTCCGACGTTTGCGCGGCGCATCGAGCCGCGTTTTCAGATTGCAGAAGTCATTCCTGTTTCTCATGCTTGTCATCGCCCGGAGGCTTCCCGGGCGCCTCCCCTTATCTGACGCTTCGCGGCGCGTTCACGATCGGTGCGTGTGGCACCCGGTGAGGATCGTGAGGCGCGGTGTTGTGTCGATTTCATCACCAAACAGTTGATTTGCGGTTTGTTCTGGATGCGACGTGCGTGCCCGGTGGCCGGTGCTATTGGGTCGGATGTGCCCGCTGTGCTGCGTTTTGCGCCCGGGGCCCGCGTCGAAATGTCGGAGGTTGGGAAGGGGGAGGCGTTCTTTCTCTTCCGAGTACGTGTGGAGGTATGGAAATGAAGGTATCTCGAATACTGGTTGTTTTGGCGGTGGCGATGATCGCGGTTCCGGCGTTTGCGCAGAACCTGACGACGCCGCCGAATTTTGATGCGAAGGCCAACGTGGCCGGGGACAAGACGCCGACGGGTCACGTTCCGCCGGCGGTGGTGAACGTGTTCGGCGACACCTGCGCGGACGGTGCGGACCTCGGCGTGGTGTCGAACGGTTTCACGGCGGACTATGACACGACGGGCTACGGGATTGAGGACTACACCGCGGGTTGCCCGGCAACGCCGTGCTTTGGTCTCTCGGGCGCCCTTGGTGGACCCGACGCGGTCGCGAAGTTCCAGGTCAATCAGACCGGTATCTGGCAGATCGCGGCCTGCGGCGGCACGCATGATAACGAGCTGATGGTTCGTACGGCGTGCGGCGGCGGCACGTGCATCGCGGCGGACGATGATAGCTGCAATGCTTGCAGTTCCCCTTGGAATGCCACGCTATCGGCGTGCCTGACGGCGGGTACGGATTACTGGCTGGCGGTCGGTGGGTACAGCAGCGAGGGTGCGGACACGGTGGAGTTCACCCTGCTTCCGCCGCCGGCGGGCTGCGTGACGGATGCCGATTGTGACGACGGCGTTTTCTGCAACGGCGCGGAAGTTTGCGTGAGCGATCCTTGCGGGTCGTTCTGTGCGCCGGCGCCGGGTGGAAACCCCTGCGGTGCGACGTATGCGTGCGATGAGACGACGGATACGTGCATCGCGTGCATTAACTGGCACCAGAATGGCAGCGGCGGGTTCTTCCTGCCGGGTTCTTCGGGTCTGACGAACGTGGCCGATGACTTCGGTCTGCGTCCGGGTGCGGGCCTGCAACTGATCAGCTACGGGATCGACGTCGTGGGCCGCGTGAATACGGCCGTTCCGGGCAGCGCGGTGGGGAATCCGTACTACGTCGATACGGCGATCTGGGAGTTTGACGGTACGGGTCTGCCGCTGGCGCCGGTGGTGGGTACGGAGTGCGACAACCTGTCGGGTCTGATCGCAGTGGGCGGCACGCCGGCGGATCACCTGGTGTGCGAGCCGAACGGCGGTCTGCCGACGGGCGTGAACGTTCCGATGGATCCGTTCAGCATCGGGATTCCGCTGGGCTGGATCATGGTGACGTACGATTTCGCGGCGAGCACGCCGGAGAATCGTTTCGGCATTTCGCTCAATGGTATTGCCGATCCGCTGATCGGCAACGGATGGGACGCTTCGCCGCTGTTCGGCGTTCGCGTGTACTTCATCGACGGCAACCTCTACAGCAGCAGCACGACCGGCGCGGGTATCGCCAACGCCGAGATCTGCACGGTTCCGTTGGGGGCCTGCTGCCTGGCGGATGCGAGCTGCGTGAACGTCGAAGAGGCGGAGTGCACGGGGCTGGGCGGCACGTATCTGGGTGACGACTCGTATACGACTCCGAATCTGTGCGATGACCAGGGTGACGCGGACGGCGACGGCAGCCCCGATCCATGTGACGGCTGCCCGAACGATCCGAACAAGACCGAGCCGGGTCAGTGCGGTTGCGGTGTCGCGGACACCGATTCGGACGGCGACGGCGTCGCGGATTGCAGTGACAACTGCGACATGGTCGCGAATCCGTCTCAGGCGGACGGCGACGGCGACGGTCTGGGCGATGCCTGCGACAACTGTCCGGCGGTGTCCAACCCGAACCAGGCCAACAGCGATATGGATACGCTGGGCGATGCCTGTGACAACTGCCCGACGGTCGCGAACCAGAGCCAGGCGGATGGCGACGGCGACGGCGTGGGCACGGCCTGCGACAACTGCCCGACGGTCGCGAATCCGGCGCAAGCGGACAGCGACGGCGATGGCAACGGTAACGCCTGCGATCTGTGCCCGGGCTTCAATGACGCCTTGGATGCGGACGGCGACGGCGTTCCGGACGGCTGCGATCAGTGCCCGGGTTCCAATGACGGTGCCCAGGGCGCGTTGGGTGACGATGACGGCGACGGCGTCGTGAACTGCAACGACGTGTGCAACGGCGCGGATGACGCGGTGTTTGCTCCGGGTTGCATCGGCCAGATCCCGACGGTCTCGGAATGGGGTGTCGTGATCCTGGCGCTGTTGCTGCTTGCGGCCGGCAAGGTGTACTTCGGCCGGCGTGCGGCGCACAGCTAACGATCGAAAGGAAGGTCCGGTGCGGAGCGGGATTCTTCCCGCTCCGTCCGGACATTTCCAGTTCCTTTATCCTCCGGCCCGAAGTCGAGGGACACCGGGGGTATCTCACAGCGGGCATCTGATTTATCTGACCTGGCCGCCGTCCTCGGTCCCAGAAGAGGTTCGAGGGCGGCGGTTTTTTTGCGCTGGATTCGGGCGCGCGTTGAATGCCCGTGCAGCGTTTCCCTTTCGCGGGGCGTGGGGCTAGGATGGGTGAACGGTCACCCGGGCTGGGGCAGGTACGCCTCCGGGCAGGATAGAGCAATCTCGTTTTGCGCGTGGGAATGGCATTTCTTGCACCCGCGCTGTTCAAAATGTCGAAGTCCAACAAAACTTCGGGACGAAAGCAGCCTTCGGCTTCTCCGGCGGGCGAGACCGCCTCCAACGGGGGTCGTGGCGCTCGTCGCTGGATGCGCGCCCATGGGCGCGATCTGCGCTTCCTGGTCCTTTTCGGAATCCTGATGGGCGGTTACTACGTCGTTTCGGCGGCGGAGCCGGTCAAGGAAGGTTTCCTTCCCTGGTACCTGGAGCAGACGGCACGCCTGGCGGGCGGAACGCTGCAACTCGTGGGATTCGATTCACTCACGGTGAAGGGAAACGTGTTGATGTCGAACCGGGGGGGAGGCGCGGTGTCGGTGGAACGGGGCTGCGATGCGCTCGACCCATCGGCGCTTTTTGTCTCGGCGGTACTGGCCTCGCCTTTACCCCTGCTGCGGAGGCTCTCCGCGGCCGCCCTGGGAACGATCCTGCTCATGGTGCTCAATCTCGTTCGCATCATGTCGCTCTATCTGACCCGCGTGTACTGGAAGTCGGCATTCGACGTGATGCACCTGGACGTCTGGCAATCCCTGTTCATTCTGCTGGCCATCGTTTTGTGGGCGGGATGGGCGGCGTGGGAGGCGCGCCGACGGTCGGCGCTGGCGACGGCCCATGCTCAAACCTAGGTACATTCTGCAGTTCACGCTCGTTCTCTCGCTGCTGTCGGTGGTTTTGCTGTATCCGTGGCCCGGCGTGGAACGAGGGTACGCGAGGGTATTCCGCGCGGCCGGCAACGTGTTGTTCCACCGGTTCTGGTTCTGGGGAGACGGGCGGGTGCATTTCGTGGACGTGCGGCAGAGTGAATTCGCGCTGCGTTCGGAAATCGAGGCCCTGACACCGGGCACGCTGTCGAAGTCGTTTCGTGCGCCGGAGCCGGCGGACAAGCAGGGGACGCTTCTGATCGTTCGTAACGTCAGCAAGCCGGAGGCGGGATTCGGCCTGCTGCTCACGAGCAGCCGGCTGGTGGGATACTGGCCGACGGTCTGGCTCCTGGCGCTGGTGCTGGCGAAGCCGATGAGCTGGTCTCGAAAGGGATGGGCCCTGCTGTGGGGCATGCTGCTGGTGCATGCGTTCATTGCGTTCCGCCTGAGCCTGCTGATTGCCGGGAAGGCGCTCTTCATGGCGGAAAAGAAATACGCCGTCTGGGAGATGGGCAGCTTCGGGTTGAAGCTCATCAACGGGTTGGAAGAGGTACTGGTGCAGAATCCCACGTCGTCGTTCATGGTGCCGACGTTCATCTGGTTCGTGGTGGCCTTTTCCTGGGACGAATGGGCGCAGTTGCGGGGCGCGGGGCGTATGCGGGTCGAGGATGCTTCTTGAGCGCGTCGAAGAGAAAGCAAAAGGCGACGTCGGGCGCGTCGAAATCCGGAGGGAACGCGGGAAAGGGTTCACCGCGGACCGGCGGACGCGTCGCACTCGTGGTGTTGCTGGTTGCCGCAGCGGCGGCGGTCTGGGCGTCGCTTGCGCTGATACGGTCGGATTCGAGCGGTGTGCCGGCCGGGCTGCACGCGGGCTCCGCCAAGGGATTCGACGTCCTGCTGGTCACGCTGGACACGACGAGAGCGGATCACATCGGCTGCTACGGGTATGCGGGCGCGCGAACGCCCACGCTTGATCGGTTGGCGGCCGAGGGAATTTGGTTCGACGATGCCATTTCTCCCGTTCCACTGACTCTGCCGGCGCACGCGAGCATATTGACGGGATTGAATCCGACGAGTCACGGCGTGCGGAGCAACGGTGCTTACCGGCTGGACGACTCGTTCACGACGCTATCCGAGCGATTTCAAGACGCGGGCTACGACACGGCGGGCTTTGTTTCCGCGTTCGTGCTCGACGGCCGATTCGGATTGGCGCAGGGCATGGCACTGTTCGACGCGAAGGTGGAGACGCCGGGCGTGGCGTTCGGCGGTCTGGACAGTCGGCGTCCGGCGTCGGAAGTGACCGACGCGGCCCTGGCGTGGATGAAGCGTCGCGACAACGATCGTCCCTATTTTCTATGGGTCCACTATTACGATCCTCATGATCCGTATGTGCCGCCCGAGCCATACGCGACGCAGTTCGCCGGGAGGCCTTATGACGGTGAGATCGCCTATATGGATGCGCAGCTCGGGCGGATCATGGAGGCGATCCGTCAGAGTCCGCGATCGGATCGGACTCTGGTCGTCGTGGTGGGCGATCACGGCGAGAGCCTCAATGAACACGATGAGTTTTCTCACGGGCGGACGCTCTACGAGGCCACGCAGCGTGTTCCGCTGATCGTCTGGAGCGGCGGGGCGACGGGCGGGGCCGTGGTTGACAAGTTCAGCGTGGGTCTGGTGGACATCTTCCCGACGGTCGTCGAACTGGCGGGACTGGAGCCGGTCGAGTCTCTGGATGGAAGGAGTCTCCTTTCCATCGAGGGTGATCCCGAACGAATGATCTACATGGAAACACTGGAGACTTATCTGGAGAACGGTTGGGCCCCTCTGTATGCCCTCCGGCGGCACGACGACAAGTACATCCACGCGCCCAAACCGGAATATTACGATCTGCGGGCTGATCCGCACGAGTTGAACAACCTCTTTCCGCAGCTCACGCCCGCGCAGCAGGAGGAGGTCGGGAAGCTGGCCCAAGCGCTTGCGGAACAGGTGCGGAACAGTCCCTCGGCGCAGGAGGTTGCGGAGACGGCGCTGGAACTGGACCCGGAGTCGATTGATCGGCTGCGGTCACTGGGGTACTTCGGCAGGGATCCGGGGGAGCGTCCGGCGATGGACGGGGAGTTGCCCAATCCGCGGGACATGCTTCCGACCTACCGGCTGGTGCAGGAGGCGGAGCGTCTGGCGGATGAGGGGCGGATGGACGAAGCGCTGTCGAAGGCTCGACGGGCGGTGGAGCTGTCACCCAACGACCGTCAGGCGCTGTATCGCCTGGGCCTGATCTGCGCGTGGACCCAGCGTTTCGATGAGGCGGAAGAGAGTTTCCGCAAGTGCAATGCGATTCGCGAAGACTCCAACGTGTATACGCTGCTGGGCCAGATCGCCATGCTCAAGGGCCGGCTTGCGGAGGCTGAAGAGCTCATCAAGAAGGCGATCGAAGTTGATCCGAAGCACGGCGGCGGGTACATCGCCATGGGCGATCTCCGCGCGATGACCGGCAAGGCGGATGAAGCTCGGGCCTATTACAACCAGGCCCTGGAGGTTGATCCCTACCGCGCTCACAACGTCGTGGCGGATCGCCTGGAGAAGCTCGAGCAGGTGAGCCGGCGCAGCCCGAACGGTGCGGCGGGAGGCACGCGGTAGATTCGAGAACCACGCGGTCGAGCCAACGCTCGGGTATGTGTGCCGGCCGTGCGTTTCAGGTCCGGCAGTTAACGTCAACGTCATGGGCAATCGGAAACGGAAAGCCAAGTCAGCCGCTCGTGGTTCCGCGGAACGTGCGCAGGCTCCGAGAGGGTCCGCGGGTCGGCGCGGTTCACCGGTCGGGTCGAGGGCCGGGATCGTTCTGGCACTCGTCGTACTGGCCGGTGCTCTCGGTGCCGGCTATTGGCTGGTAAGCCGCAGCGGGGGAGGTGTACGGGAGGGCGTCCCATCGGCCCTGCGATCCGGCGCGGCGCGGGGCTTCAATGTACTGCTCGTATCGCTGGACACGACGCGGGCGGACCATATCGGTTGCTACGGATACTCGGCCGCCAAGACGCCGGTTCTGGACGGTCTGGCGCGGGAAGGGCTTCGTTTCGAACAGGCGATTTCGCCCGTGCCGCTCACGCTGCCTTCTCACACGACGATGCTCACGGGATTGGAGCCGCCGTCGCACGGCGTGCGGCATAACGGTGAGTATCGGCTCGATCCGGTCCACGTGACGCTTGCGGAGATTCTCAAGGACCAGGGATACCAGACGGCCGCGTTCGTCTCGGCCTTTGTGCTGGACCACCGGTTCGGGCTCGATCAGGGATTTGACTATTACGATGACACGGTCCGTCCGCAGGCCGGGGATGCCTTCGGGGGCTACGACAGTCAGCGAAACGCGGAGGAGGTCACGGCGGCGGCGGTCCAATGGCTCAAGGCTCGGTCGAAGGACAGGCCTTATTTTCTTTGGGTTCACTACTACGACCCGCATGCCAATTACGAGCCGCCCGCGCCGTTTGCGGCGATGTTTCCTGATCGGCTGTACGACGGCGAGATCGCGTATATGGACGTGCAAATCGGTAGGTTGATGCGCGCCGTCAACGAGAACGGCGGAGGCGAGCGGGTGGTGGGCATATTCGTGGGAGACCACGGCGAAAGCCTGGACGAGCACGACGAGAACACGCACGGTCGGGGGTTGTACGACGCGACGCAGCGCGTACCGCTGATCGTGTGGTCGCCGGGACTGTTCGGCCAGGGGCATGTGGTCGACAAGGCGGTTGTGGGTGTTATTGACGTGTTTGCCACGGTGCTGGACGTGCTGGGTCTTCCGCCGCAGCCGGGCGACGAGGGCGAGAGTCTGCTGACTGCGGGACGGAACGCGGATCGCCGGATCTACATGGAAACGCTGTCGCCGTATCTGGACAGCGGCTGGGCGCCGCTTTACGGGCTGCGCCGTCTGCACGACAAGTACATCCATGCGCCCGAGCCTGAATACTATGACCTGTCGGTCGATCCTCATGAGGTGAACAACCTGTTTGCGCAAGCGACGCCGCCGCAGCAGGAACGCATGGCGGCTCTTGCCGGGGATCTGGCGGAGCGGGTCAAGGGGAGCCCTTCGGCGGAAGATGTGGCGGCGTCGGCGGTGGAGCTCGATCCCGATGCGCTGGCGCGGTTGCGCTCGCTGGGTTACTTCGCCGGGCGCGACGATGAGCGTCCGGAGGAGGGTGAGGCGCTTGCGAATCCGCGGGACATGATGCCCATCTGGAGCCTGACCCAGGAGGCGACGCGCCTGCGGGATCATGGCAAGTTCGCGGAGTCACTGGCCGTGGCTCAACAGGCCTACGCGAAGGCACCGGACGATCGTTCGGTGCTGCACGCGATGGGACTGGCGCTGATGTACATGGATCGACTGAAGGAAGCGACCGAGTATTTCCAGCGTTACATCGCGATCCGGCCCAACGCGAACGTGTACGTTTCCCTGGCGCAGATTGCGGTGAAGCAGGGTCGGCTGGAGGCGGCGGAGGATTACATCAACAAGGCGTTGGCGCTGGAGCCGGATCACGGAGCGGCGTACATTGCCCGAGGGGACGTGTTCGCGATTCGCGGTCAAGTCGACGAAGCGCTGCGCATGTACGATGTCGCGGAGAAGGTCGATCCCCACCGGTCGGGGGTGGCGGCCGCGAACCGCCGGGCCAAAGTTCGCGCGTTCCTGCAGGGTCGCCAGCCGTAACGGTTGAGAGCGGCGCGAGCCGGCGATGCGCCGGATGCCGGGTTCGCGCTTTACGGATGTTCTGCGGGGCGAATGCCCCATTCGGCGAGCATTTCCACCACGATCTCCACGGGCAGGCCGACGACGTTGCTGAAGCTGCCGTCGAGGCGTGTCACGAACCTGTCACCGTGATCCTGGATGCCGTAGGCGCCGGCCTTGCCGATCCAGGCGCCGCTGTCGAGGTACTCCTGCATTTCCTGCTCGGACAAGGCGCGCATGGTGACCTCGGTAACGGCGTGCTCCGTCCGGCTCCGACCGGACTCGGCGTCGAGCAGGGTGACGGCGGTGATGACCCGGTGTGTGGCCGCGGTGATGGCGGTAAGGATTCGCCGGGCGTCGTCGCGGTTTTCGGCCTTGCCGAAGACGCGGTGGCCGAGAGCCGCGATCGTGTCACCCGCCAGGATGACGCCGCGCTGAACGACTCCCCGGGCGCTCTCGGCCTTGAGTACGCTGAGGCGGCGGGCAAGCTCAACGGGATCATCGACGCCGGGCAGCGCGACAGGCTCTTCGAATGGCGGCACAACCATATCGAAAGAAAAGCCATGGTCGCGCAGCAACTGCGCGCGGCGCGGACTGGCCGAGGCGAGGATCAGTCGCGGGGCGGTTTTGGAGTTGCTGTTGTCGAGGCTCATGGTTGACTCAGGCATATCACGGTTGCGCTTCCGCGCGGCGCTTCAGGATAATGAGCGTGGGGCTGATCTTGCCGGGCGTGGGTGCCCCCCAGGCTGGCAGGCTGAGCCAATGCGAGCCGGTGCCCAGGAACCGCGGGCCGAATCGGGCGACAACGCCGTAACCGTAACGCCCGGCGAGGAGGTCGTCCATCGTCTTGCGCTGCTCGTCGCTGAAGTCTTCGTAGTTGAAGCTTGTGAGGATCAAGAACTCCGGTTGGGGACGGGAGAGCCACGCGGGCGACATGACCACGGGATAGGTCGCGTAGCCGAGTTCGTGCACGCGCGGAAGGTACTGGGGACGGAGGCGCGGCGCGTCGTCCATGGAAAACGCGCCCACGCTCGCTTCCCGGGGGACATTTTCAAGGAACCAGGCCTCGGCGTCATAACGGGAATCGTGGAGCATTTCGAGGTCGATCGCGATCGAACAGGCGAGCGTCGGGAGGAAGACGACGACCGGGACCATGAGTCGAATCGACGAAAGCGCCCATCGGCCGCGGCAGACGTCCGTCAACCATATGCCGACGAGAACGGAGAGCAGAACAAACGGCGGAAAGAGAAAGCGATCGTAGACGAAGCGGATCGGCAGAATCACGATGAGCCAATAGAACACCGCGGGTACGAGGAGCGCGGTCGGGACCCGGCGATGGTGCCGCAACCCGTGGATGACGGCGGCGATCGTAGCGATGACCATCGGCCAGCCTACCGCGCCACCCGCCTCGCGAAAGGTCGCGAGCATCAGAACGAAGGGGTTGTCGTAGCGCGTCTGGCGGGCGTGGAGTGAACCTTCCGGCGGCGCAATCCAGTAGCGGAGACGCTCGACGTACTGGCCGAAGTCGTGGAAGGCCCCATTGATATAGAGACAGGGCAGGACAAAGCACAGGAGTCCGACGAGCCAATGCCACTGCAGGAGCGCACGCCGCGCGGCGACCATTGCAGGCGAGCGGGCCCGGTGACAGCGATAGCAGTCGAGCAGCAGAACGACGGCCATGCCCGGGTAGATGCCGGCGGCGGAATCCTTGGTGCAGGTGGCCAGCGCCGCCAGCAGTCCAAGAGCGGCCGCATTGCGCAGGCGGTGGAATTGGAGGAGGCGAACATAGAAGAACGCGCTCCAGGCGATCCAGCACACAGAGGGCACATCCACGTTGCCGAGATGTGCGAAACAGGTGAACGCCGCGCCGGACATCAGGGCGGCCGCGGAGAGCGTGGAGACCACGACATTGCGGGTGAGTTGGAACGCGACGGCGTAAACCCCGAGCCCGGCGAGAATTCCCATGGCCACGGAGACGCCGCGAGCGATGAGCAGCAGCGTGGCGATCTTCGGGGCCTGGGGCTCAGCCAGTGTCCATTCACCCGTGGCGGGATTCTGAGTGCGCTGACCCGTGCTCGACCAGTGCGCGATGACGGGCCGATAGGCGGCGGAGAGGAGCAGGTAGTGCAACGGGGGGTAGCGGCCGCGCCAGTGCTCAGGCCACGTCTCAACGGCGCCGAGTGTGCGGACGCCGGCGATGGAATCCTGGCTCCAGGAAACGAGTGCCGGGAGCCCCCACCGAATTCCCGGAAGGAACAGGCCAAGCCCCAGCAGCACGACGATTGTGCATCCCGCAAGGTTATCGCGAAGCGGATGCGCGGTCGGCGCGATGCATTCCATCAAGCGATCGGACGCTTGCGATGCGGGAGGCGTTTCCGCGTTGATCATCAGCGCCGGCGGCTATCTCTGGAGGAACTGGCCGTGCCCGATGCCCGGTCCATCGTGCGTAGCATATTCGCGCCCAGCAGGCCCACAAGGTCGTCCTCGTGCCACCCGCGCTCCAGGAGGGCGGCCGTGAGCATGGGCAGTTTCGAGCAGTCTTCCAATCCCTCGGGGAGCATCAGGGTGCCGTCAAAGTCCGATCCGATGCCGACGTGTTCGGGGCCGATTCGTTTCAAGGCATGATCGACGTGATCGACGAGGCATTGCAGGGGCGTGACATGATCGATCGGGGGCCTGGCCGGGTCGGGGGGTTGAAGTCGGACGCGACGCATCTGCGCTGGATCGATCGCGGGGAAGTCGGGATCGACGAAGGCCGCGGGAAAGGTGATCTGGACGACGCCGCCGGACTTGGCCACGGTTTCCATCATGGCGTCGGTGAGGTTGCGCCGATGGGGGCTGACCGCGCGGCAGGACGAGTGGCTGGCGACAAAGGGAGCCGAGGAGATTTCGGCAACATCGCGAAAGGTCGCGTCGCCGACGTGGGAAACGTCCACGAGCATGCCGATGCGGTTCATTTCTACGACGACTGATCTCCCGAACGGGCTGAGCCCACCGTGCCGGGGGGATAGCGGTTCGTGGATGCCGGCAGAGTCCGCCAGGGCGTTATGGGTGCCATGGGTGAGTGTCAAATAGATGGACCCTTCGGCGCGGAACTCGCGGAGGACATCCAGCGACTGTCCGATGAGGTGACCGCCCTCGATGGCCAGCAGGACGGCCATTCGCCCGGCGCCGACGGCCTCGTGAACGTCCGAGGCACGGCGGGCGAGCGCGAGATGTTCAGGAAGCGATTGCACGAGCCGGTTTACGGCGGCGATCTGCCGGCGGGCGGAAGCCACGCACTCGGCGGGGTCTTCGGCAGCGGGGCTCCATATGGCGAACACGACAGCGTTGATACCGCCCTCGCGCAGGCGGGGGAGGTCCACGTGCCCGACGATGTCCCTGCGGGTGAAATCCCAAGCGGGGTCGAGCAGCCGTTGCGTGGTGTCCACGTGGCTGTCGAGGACGATGCTTTCGGCGTGTAGGGCGCGTGCCCGCGGGAGGAACTCATGGCCGGGTGAACCTGACATGCCGGTGGATTGTACGACAGCATGCCTGCACGAAGTAGGCCCGCGCAGTGCTGGGATCGCAGGATTCGCGCGAAAAAATTGGCGATAGGGCCGGAAACATCGCGCGGGAAGAGCGTCGATGGGGACTTCGCCAGGCCGATCCGTTGCCGCCCGATAATTAACCAAGGTCTCTGCCTCAACTGTTCGATAGACCCTTGACCCTGCGCGTGATGACCGGAAGGCTCGCGCGGCGCGAGGCGCGGGGGTGGAACACCGTCCAGAGTCAACTGTGCACTCGGGGTACGAGATGTTTAAGAGCGAGGAGTCTGGCATGTACGGCAAGCGTATTTCTTTCGGGGGTCTGGTCGTGGTGCTCGGTGCTGGTTTGCTTGCAGGATGCGGGCAGAAGGCCATCACCGGCGTGCAGATGACGGAACAGAAGATGGATCAGAACATCGCAGCGAAGAAGATCTATCTGGCGGTCATGGCCGAGAACGCCATGCGCCAGGATATGACCGTCTCCGATCTGCACTTTGTTCCGCACACGGCCGAGCTCAACGGCACGGGTGTCAACCGTCTCGACCGCATGGCGCAGTCGTTGAACACCTACGGCGGAACGCTCCACTACGACACGGTGGAATCCGACGACGTGCTGGTCAATGCCCGTCTGGACAACATTCGGGAGTACCTCGCCCTGACGGGTGTGAACATGGACAACGTCGATGTCATGACGGGAATCTCTCAGGGACGAACCATGCCGGCGACGGAGGCCATGCGCATCATGGAGGCGGGTACGGCGAAGCAGGGCGGGCAACAGCAGCAACAGCAGCAAGGCATGGGGATGATGCCGTCGCCGACGCCGTAGCTGTAACTCGGCTCAGGCCCTCTATTGCACGGTGGCATGCGAAGTAATTCGAAGGAGCGAGTCCGTTGCGGTCCAGGTTGCTCGACCCACGACGGGTGTGGAACGGGCCGTGACGGTTTTCAGGGGAGCGAGTCATCATGATGTCGAAGTGGTTGAGGTGGTCGCTGGCGTCGGTCGTGCTTGTCGTTGGCGGTTGCATGCGGTCGGAGTTCACCATGTCGCCGGCCGAGCGGCAGGTGCTTCAGCGCGTGGACCAATCCAGGCTGGAACAGGCCGAAGAGGCGAAGGTTCCCAAGATCCGCGCGCAGACGCGGTTCGCGGCCGGGCGGCTCCTCGAGGCGCAAGGCCGTCTCAACGAGGCCGCGGAGCAGTATCGCCGGGCGGTGGAGGAGGAGCCGAGGTTCGCCGAAGTACACCACCACCTCGGTCGGCTGCTGAGCCGGGTCGGGAATCACGAGGGCGCGGTGAAGTACCTTCGTCGTGCCGCGCAACTCCAGCCGAACAACGCGGCGTTCCACAACGATCTTGGCTACGTCTTCATGCTTCAGGGTTCCTGGGCGGATGCGGAGAATGAGCTCCAGCGGGCGATTGAACTGGATAACAACTTCGCCCGCGCCACGGTGAATCTAGGTGTTTGCCTGGGGCGGCAGGGTCGCTTTGATGAAGCCATGGTCGAGTTTCGCCGGGCGCTGCCTGAGCCGGATGCCTGGTACAACCTTGGCCTGATGTATCGTGGGCAGCAGCGCTACTCGGAGGCGACGAGTGCCTTCCGCCGGGCGCTGGAGCTATCGCCGCAATTAACGGCGGCGCGTACGCAGATCGAGCAGATCGGGTTTATCCAACCTGTTGTGACGCAGCCCGATTTCCCGGCGCGGCCGACGCAAAGTGCCCAAGTTGGCCGAAGCGAACCACGGGATGACAACGCTGAGGCCAACCCAACCGTCTGGCAAGGCGCTCAAGCTGGTCAGTCCGTGAGCCCGCCGCGGCAAAACGACGCACCGGAGCGAGGGCAGAATCCGGTGCCCCCCGCTCAGCAGGCTTGGAAGAGCAATCCACCCCAGCGGGTGATCGATCCGGCGGTGGCCGAGCAGCTCCGTGCGCATCAGGATGAACTCGATCGGGTTCGGTCCGAGCGTACATGCCTGGAGGATGCCATTCTGCGATACGCGGCGCTCTCGGCCGAAGCGGGGCAGAAGGACCGGAAGATCGAGTCGCTGTTGAAGGACTATGCGTTCATTCAGAGGAACGCGCCGGTGGATGGGGCGAAGGGACAGGATGAGTCCGCGAACCCGTCAGCCGGCAAGGCAGCGGGGGAATCGTCCCGGACGATGAACTTGCAATCGAACGGCTACAAGCCCGGGAAATCGCATTCGGCGTCCTTCGCGGCGGAAGTCATTCCTGTTCCGCCTACGGATGCCTGGACGATGGCGGCGATGCACGGCGGCTATGACGTGAGTGTCGATCCGGTCGCGATGGTGACGGGTGAGGCCTCGACGGTGCCGCCGGCCGCTTCGCGGCAGCGGCGCGCATCGATGTCGAGCACCATTCAGTTTGCCACGTACGATGGTGATGCCGGCTCGCTGGATGCGATCTGGTACGACCCCGCGATCCAAATCGCCGTTTGTCCGCCGGAAGGCTGTGGCGCGACACACCCGGCCATGGACCCGGAACTTCGGCAGTGGATCGAGGAGCAGTCCAGTTCAGACGAGATGTTCTCCATCTTGTTGAACGAGATACGTTGTCTGGAGGGGGAGCGAGATTGAGCCAACAGCCGGCGGTTGGTACGCCGATTGCAGACTACTGGTTGTGGCAAACCAACGTCGATGAAACCCGCCGGGGGTCGCAGCGTTCCGGGCGGGTTTCGGTCGTTTAGGATCGTGGCGCATGACCACGAAGCAATGGGTCAGCATCGTCGCCGCGCTGGCGGCGTTCTTCGCGCCATTCCTCTTTCCGACGCATGATCTCTCCGTCGAAGGGCAGCGCGTTCTTTCGATTCTCCTGCTCGCCGTCGTCCTCTGGGTGACGGAACTCGTTCCCCTGCACGCCACCGCAGCCGTGGTCATCCTGCTGGAGATTCTCCTGATCAGCGATCACGCGGTTCTCAAGCTCACCGAGGGCTTCTCCGCACCGTCCTATCGATCTTTTTACGCTACTCTCGCCGATCCGGTGCTGATGCTCTTTCTCGGCGGCTTCTTCCTGGCGCACGGGGCGGAGCGTTTCACCCTCGATCGCAACCTCGCCCGCGTGCTATTGCGGCCTTTCGGAACCTCGCCTCCGATGGTGCTCATGGGCATCGTGGCGATCACCGCGCTCATGTCCATGTTCATGAGCAACACGGCCACGACGGCGACGATGATGGCCGTGGTGCTTCCGGTGATTGCCCGGCTGCCGGCGGGGGATCCCCTGCGCACGGGACTGATTCTCGCGGTTCCGGTGGCGGCCAACATCGGCGGTATCGGCACGCCGATCGGAACGCCGCCGAATGCCATCGCGCTCGGTGCCCTTGCGCGAGCCGGTATCCGCATCGGGTTTCTGCAATGGATGCTCCTGGCCGTCCCGCTCATGATCGTCCTGCTGCTGCTGGCGTGGGCGGTGATCGCGCGGCGCTATCGCTCCCGCGAGGCGCGTTTGACGCTCGACATCGATTGCCGGTTTGATCGATCGCGGTCGGCTGTGCTGTTCTACGTGGTTTTCGCCTGCACGGTCGCGTTGTGGATGACCGAAGAGCTGCATGGCATGAGCTCCTCGATCGTGGGGTTCTTTCCCGTTGTCGTACTGCTCTCCACGGCCGTGTTCTCCGCCAAGGATCTCCAAGGCATGCCCTGGCACGTGCTCTGGTTGGTCGCGGGGGGCATTGCCCTGGGGGTGGGTGTCGGTACAACGGGGCTGGACAAGTGGTTGATCGGGCTCGTTCCCTGGGAAGGATTGTCCGAGCGGGTGATCACGGCGGTGCTGGCGATCGGTGCCCTGGCGCTGGGAACGCTCATCTCGCACAGCGCGACGGCCAACCTGCTCGTTCCGCTGGCCATGAGCATGGGCGCGGCCAGCACGATTGAGGTTCGTCCGATGGTCGGCGCCGTGTTTGTGGCGGTCGGTTCTTCGCTGGCCATGATGCTTCCCATCAGTACACCGCCGAACGCCATCGCGGTGAGCACCGGCACGGTGAAGACGAAGGATCTGGCGCTTGTCGGAGCGGCCGTCGGCATCGTGGGCTGGCTGTTGCTCGTGCTGGTGATGCCGTTTCTGTGGCAGGCGCTGGGGGTAATGTCGAAATGACGCCGCCATCAGCAGATCAACACCGGTATCTCATCGTCTGCGTGGACGACGAAGCCGATCTGCTGGACCGGTTGACGAGCGACGTGCGTGCCTATTGCGCCGGACGGATCGAAGTCGCAGCCTGCCTGAACGCCGAGGGAGCGCTCAAGGCACTCGGGTCGCTGGATTCATCCGATGTCAAGGTCGTGGCGGTGATTGCCGACCACCGCATGCCGGAGATGTCCGGCGTGGACCTGCTTCTGCGCTTGCAAACGGATCCATGTCTGAAGACATGCCGCAAGATTCTCCTTTCGGCGCGAACGAGTTCGGAGGAGGTCACGCGCCTGCTCAAGGCCGGCGCGGTCCACCGCACGCTCCAGAAGCCGTGGTCGGTCCAGGACTTGCGTGAGTGTCTGCGCACGCAACTGACGGAATACTGCCTGCGATTTGCGCCCGAGGCGGCGGAGCAGCTTTCCAGCCTGCTGGACGTGGATCGCATGTCGCACGCCTATGTGGAAACCTGGCAGAACGTCGCGGACATCGACTCGCGGCTGCACGCCGTTCAGCGCAGCTTCCTGCTGGACGTGAACCTGGCTGACCACCAGGTTGAAGAAGCTGTGGTGGAGAGCGTGGATCGCGTGCTGGACCGTCCGCCACGCCGTGAATACGCCAGAGACGACCTGCTCTTCCGAGAGGATGATCACGTCGGCGAAGTGTTCATTCTGCTGAACGGCTATGTGCAGCTCTCGCGCCGGGCGGACAGCCGGGATGTCGTTTTCCATACGCACTCGGCCGGGCGGATCATCGGCCTGCTCTCGCTCGCCCAGGGTCAACGGGCGTTCTTTACCTGCAAGGCCATGACCGACTTGACGGTCATTCCTTTGAGTGTCGAGCAGCTCGATCAGGCGATGGAACGCGATCCCACGCTGAGCGTTCATTTCGTGACGGCGCTGATCCGCTCGCTGGCGCGGCGGATCAAGAGCACGGCGGAGCTGAAGGTCGAGGTGGAGAATCTCAACGCGCGGCTGAAGGCGGAGCGCGACCAGTTGGCCGACGCCCTGCATCGACTGGAAGCGGCGCAGATGCAACTGGTCGAAACGGGCAAGCTGGCGACGCTCGGCGAGCTTACCGCGGGCATCGCCCACGAATTAAACAACCCGGTGGCGGCGATCCGCCGCTCGGCCGAGTTCCTTGCCGAGGACATCGCCAAACTTGTGGAGCGCGTTCCCGACGGTCCCGAATGTACGGCGGCGATGGAGCACGCGCTGATGGCCGTGCCGGTCTCTACCCGAGAGATCCGCGAGAAGGGGCGGGCACTGTTCACCGTGGTGGGAGACGATCCGCTCACGCGCCGCCTGGTGAAGATCGGCATTACCGATGCCGATGCGTACCGGCAGTCCTTCGGCGGGCTCGACGCGCGGGCACGGGAAGAACACCTCTCCGCGATGGAACGATACCACGAACTGGGCGTCGCCCTGCGCAATATCCGCAGTTGCGGTGACCGCATCGCCGCCCTGGTCGGCAGCCTGCGTTCGTACGCCCGCACCAGCGAGAAGCCCCAGGAAGGTGTGGATCTGCATGAGGGATTGGAGGATACGCTTCGGCTCTTCGGCCATGCGCTCCGGGAAGTCCATGTGAAGCGCGCGTACGGGGACGTACCTGCGATCGAAGGGCATCCGGGCGAACTCAACCAAGTGTGGACCAATCTTATCGCCAACGCGTTGCAGGCGGTGAAGGGTGCGGGGGAGATTCGGATCGAGACAGGGCGGGCGGACGCCGGGCACGTTCGGGTGAGCATCTGTGACACGGGCGGGGGAATTCCACCGGAGAAGCTCGCGCATATATTCGATATGCACTTCACCACCAAGGAGGGGCGCGTGGAGTTCGGCCTGGGGCTGGGTCTGCCCATCAGCCGGCAGATCATCGCGCGACACGGTGGAACGATCTCCGTGGAGTCCGAGCCCGGCCGGACGTGCTTCACGGTGGTGCTACCGGTCCGGATCCCGCGCGATCTCGTCGAAGGAGCCGCGACATGAGCCGACTCGTGATTCTGTGCGTGGAGGATGAGCCGGAAGTTCGCATGTCGCTGGCCCGCGACATCGCCGCGTTTGCGCCGGCCTTCCTTATCGAGGAAACGGAAGATGCGGCGGAGGCGCGGGAAGTGGTGCAGGAGGTGCTCGGCCGCGGCGATCGGCTCGCGCTGGTGCTGTGTGACCACCTGCTCCCCGGCGAGCGCGGCGTGGATTTCCTCGTGGCGCTGAAACATGATCCGCAGACGCGGGCGGCCCGCAAGGTGTTGGTCACCGGGCAGGCGGGACTGGAGGACACGATCAAGGCCGTGAACGAGGCCGGATTGGATTACTACGTGTCCAAACCGTGGTCCAAGCCGCAATTGGAGGAGCTTGTCCGGTCGCAGCTCACGGAATTTGTGCTGCGGAATGTCGAAGATGTTCTGCCCTATGTCGCGGTGCTCGACGGCGCCCGGTTGATGGAGGCGGTGAAGAATCGGGGGCGGGTGGAATAAGCGGGATTCTGAATGCGGAATGCTGATAAGGGATAGAGCCGCCGGTCGGACGACGCTGTTGCCGGAGTTCCGAACGGTGCATTCCTCCATCGCGTCCGCGCAGGCTAAAGCCTGCGGCTCACTGTCGATCAAAGCCGAAGCGTTCGATCTTCAATATCGTACTGATTGCAGTATTCGACCAGCATGCGCACGTACGAAGCCTGCGTGACGGGCGTGTCGCCCAGGCGGAGTTTCTCGCGCACCCGTTGAACGCTGGCCTCGTCCGGCCCTTCGATCTCCACGAAAAGGCCGATCTTTGGCGGCTCATCGAGCTCCACGCGGCAGTCGTCCAATTGCCAGGATTCGCGGCTTTTTTCGTATTGAAGAATCGCAGCGAAGCCGAGGCGGGCGAGCATTTCGCAGGCGGCGCCGGCGTCGTTGAGCTCGAACTCGATTTCCTCTCGTGACTTGAACTCGCCCGGTGTCCGCGGCCCCTTGAAGGTCAGCGTGGATTTGATGTCGCCGCTTTCCTCGTCTCGCGCGGAGCGCACGCGCAGGCCGCAGCCTCTATTCCGCAGGGTCCCGTCGGCCGCGTCGAGGATGACGTTCCATTCCATCACCAGGCCGAGTCGAAGTGCACCTGCGGCGCGCAGGGCGTCGCGCACCGGCTCGTGCGAATCAACGCGGAACTTGGCTTCGATCTCGAGGGGCATGGGAACAAGCGAGCCTCTGCAATCATTTGGTGCGGGACCTGAATTCCGGCGCTCGCCGGGATGGCGGACAAGCCTCCTCAGTTACTGCCGTCGTTCCGGTCGTTTGTCCTTTCGCCACTGCTGGAGTACTACGCCTTCACATCCTCCGGCGTTGGAATCGTCCGGGCGGGTGATTCGCGAATATCCAGGCCGATCATGCCGTCGGCGAGGACCAGTCGGCGGTGGGCCCGGGCGGCGACGTTGGCGTCGTGGGTCACCATGATGATGGTCTGGCCGGCGGCGTTGAACTCGCCGAGGAGGTCGAGAATCTCGGCCCCGATGCGGGCGTCGAGGTTGCCGGTGGGTTCGTCGGCCAGGAGCAGCGCCGGGCGGTTCACCAGCGCCCGGGCGATGGCTACGCGCTGCCGCTCGCCGCCGGAGAGTTCCCGGGGGCGGTGCTTGAGACGTTCGCTCAGTCCGACGCGGTCGAGCAGTTCGGTGGCGGCGCGGCGCGCCTCGCCGCGATGCTTCCACCAGTTCCAGCCCGAGTAGCGCACCAGCCACGGGGCGAGCACGTTCTCCAGGACGTTCAGTTCCGGAAGCAGGTGATAGAACTGGAAGACGAAGCCCACATCGCGATTGCGGTAGGACTCGCGGTTGGTGCTGCCGGCGAACACGAGGCGGCCCTTGAATTCCACCTCGCCGCGATCGGGCTCGTCGAGCCCGCCGAGCACGTGCAGCAGGGTGCTCTTGCCCGAACCACTGGCGCCCATGACGACCAGGAACTCGCCCTCGCGTGCCTGAAGCGAAGCTCCGCGGAGCACGGCCAGGGTCGATCGGCCCAGCGTGTACGTCTTGTGGAGGTCGCGGGCGACGAGCAGTGGCGATCTGGCCATGGTTTTCCTTTCGCTCCTACTCGTAACGCAGCGCTGCCACGGGCCAGACGCGACCGGCGAGCAGCGCCGGGATCAGCGCCCCGACCATGGACGACAGGACGGCGATGGACGCGACCCAGAGCGCGTCGGCCCGCTTGACGACTTCGGGAATACGATCGAAGGAATAAATCTCCGGACTCCACACGCGAAGCTGGGGGTTGAGCTGGGCGAGCATGTCCTGAATGTCGTTGATGTTCCAGACGAAAACGGAACCGATGAGCGTGCCGAGGATGGCACCGGCGATGCCGACCGCCCCGGCGTAAATGATGAACATCGTGGCTACGCCTTGCGGTGAGGCGCCGATGGCCTTGAGAATGCCGATGTCGCGCGTCTTCTTCTCGACGATCATGTAGAAGATCAGCCCGATGAGCACGATGGCCACGAGGCTGATGAGGGCGAACAGGAACGTCACCAGGACTTTTTCCTTCTCCACGGCGGCGATGAGCGGCCGCTGGAGATCCTCCCACGTGTAAACGGTAACGAAGTCCAGCGCCTGGCGATCGGCACCGGTGAGTTGGTCGTCGGGCAGCGCGGCGTAGAACTTCGCCCAGGCATCGGCGATGAGGGACGCGGCCGCGTCCAGATTGACGCCCTCCTTCAGACCGATGAGGAGCTGGTTCGCCCGGGCCTTGGTCTGGCCGCCGTCGATGAGCTCCTGGGGGTCCATGGCCAGACGATGCTGGAGCATCTCGAAGTCGACGTACACGGTCATGTCGTCGATCTCGAAGATGCCCGTGCGGGAGTCGTCTGCGTAGCGCAAGGGAAGGTTCAGCGGGCGCTCCCCCATGAGATTGCCCTGGGGGGTTAGCGGCACGACAGTAAGGGCGATGTCGGCGCCCTTGGCCAGGTAGCGATCGAAGTTGCCGTCGGCGCGGCGATCGAAAAGCAGGTCGCTGCCGGCGATGATGCCGTATTTCTCCTCGCCGGTGTACCCCGGGGCGCCGGGTGCCAATTGAAACACACGCTCGCCGTCGGTCGCGGCCACGACGCTGGGAGCGAATGAGAGTTCGAACGGCGACCGTTCGTATTGTCTGAGCTTCTTGGGATCCTTCTCGGTACCGTGCCAGCGGGCGTTGGCTTCAACATATTCCGGCGGAAGGCTGAGCACGCCGCGCTCGTCCTCTCCGGCGACGGGCATCTTCTGCGGCCCGAGCGTCGTGGTGCCGGGATAGTAGTGGTTGTAGTTCAGCCCGGCGGCGAAGTCGTTGAACTTGACGTAATCGTCGAGGCGGATGCCCAGGACGCGTGCGGGCTTGGTCATGGACGTGGCCGGTACGCGGAAGATGGCGTAGCTGTACACGACCGGCGAAGTCGCCCGAATCGTGTCGGGGAGTTCGCGCTGCACGTATTCGGCGAAGTCGGCGTAATAGGGGAAGCCCTGGAGGATGCCGTTCTCGACGACGATTTCGCTGTGGAGCCCCCGAGAACGGTCACGGATGGTGTCCAGGAAGCCGCCCATGACGCTGAGCACGACGATGACCAGGGCCACGCAGAGGGTGACGGCGGCGATGCCGAACACGGCCACCAGCTTGGTGTGCAGATAACGCCAGGCAAGAAACCATTTGTACATGCTTCAATCTCGCCGGATCAGGGGAGGCCTGCGCATCCAGCGACAGGACTCAGCAGTCTTGTCGCTGCACCGCGGGTCGAAGTCAACCCTACCTCATCGACCCGGGTATCCGCCGCATGCCACCTGCTCCGGCGCGCGATCATCGGCTGAATTGGCCGCGCGGTCCCTCCCGGCGGTGTCCCACCGGTCTGAGGGACGGAGCCGTGTAATGAGGACCCACGTCGAATCAACGCATACCCGGCACCAACCTGACACTTCAGATCGTTCGGCCCCGCGTCAATTTTTCGGGCTATGCTTGGCTGAGTCGGGCGCAGCCGACGCCCCCTTGTGAACGACCCAAGCAGTAGATGATGTTACATCGCCGTGGTCTGTCCCGACACTTCCAGTATCGGTATTATTGTCGAGCATTCCTCAAGCTGGCTGAGTTTGCGTCGATAGCTCCGGCACCCGCGCCGCCCTTTCGTGCCGGTCGTTCCGCAGGGTCCTCAGTGACAACCGTATCTCGTCAGTCCGTTGCACTCCGCGGGCCCTGCACCGCCAGACCGGGTGCAGCGTTCGGCGATGGAGCGCAGGTGGGCGCCAACCTCCACGTAACCGAGAGACCAATCGGCGCCTTAGGGGGATTCTGTCATGAGAAAGCAGTCGTCGGTTGTCCGAGTCTCGCTTTTGTTCGTCGCCTCGCCTTTGATGATGCTCGCCCTTTCCCCGTCGGCGGAGGCCAGTACCGCCTATGGAACCCTCAACAACTTCGACTGCGTTAATGACACCGGAGTCGAGGCACACGGATTCGAGATCGAACTCGACGACATTCACAGCACGGACATCACTTATACGTACGACTACAACCACTACGGAATACCGAAGATCACGGAAGACAATAGCGATCCGGCACACCCGAAGGTTTTCATTCGTTACGCGGCTATCCGAAATCCTGACGGCTCCTGGTCCGCATTCACCGCAATTCCATCGGGTCCGATAACGCCGACCGACGGGCACCAGTTCACCAACCCATCCATCAACTTCGGAGGCGAGCATTTCGGCGTTGGCTACTACACCGCGCCGACGGCCGTGAAATACAATTGGCTGATCGATGACGGTGCAGGCAACCTGATCCACGGACCGCCGGTCTATGTCTCGACGCCGGCCTTCACCTATTTTCCGCCGGCCCCCTTGCAGCCCGCCCAGGTTCAGGCCGCGATCGTTCCGCCTCCCCCGCCCGCTCCGCCCGTGTTTCAGTTCGGCGAGGCGACCTGGGTCAAGGACATCAAGACGACGACGCACAACCCCAACAAGGTGGAACTCACCGATCTCGTGGACCCCGACCCCGACGACCCCAATGCCCACAACTGGGCCAACGGCGAACCTGCCGAAGTCGAAACGGAATGGCGCATTCTCCAGACGGAGTTCGCCAACCCCGACAACCCCAAGGGCGAGCTGAAAGGAATACCGGAGGATCTGCCGGGGGGCGACGAGGTCATCACCCGTAGATACGAGTTCTACAAATACACCGGCCCGATCGACGCAGAGTCGGGCGAGGCCATGGCGGATCAGGTCGCCCCCGACGGCATACACGGAGTTGGAAATGTAACGTTTAACGACCACTTTGACCCGGTGGCTGACGAATGGGTTGTCGTAACTGTCGACCTCTCCACAATAGAAGTCGTCGGTGAATTCTTCGGTGCCCAGATGGCGGGTTTCGATGTCGCTCCCGCACTGGGCCTGATCGATCACATTCCCGATGGTGAACTCGGCGTCGCCTACGCCGATCGGACCGTCGTGGTCCCGGGAGGCGCCCCGTTTCTCGTTACCACGACCGGGTCATTGCCCGACGGCACCCTGCTCGACGAGATTACCGGTGTATTCTCCGGCACGCCCACCGCCGTCGGCGTGTTCACCTTTACCGTGGACGCCTCGGACACCGACGGCTCCCACGTGTCGACGACCTACACCGTTACGATTCCGGACGGTGCTCCCGTGGACCGTGCGGTCGGCACCAGTGCTTTCCCCGATGACGGCGGCAGCACGACCGGCGACGGTATCTACGCCAGCGGAACGCCCGTGATCGTCACCGCCGACCCAAGCCCCGGCTATGCGTTCGTCAACTGGACTGAGGGCGGCCTGCAAGTGAGCACGTCCCCCACCTACCCATTCACCGTAAGCGACGACCGCTACCTCGTGGCGAATTTCGTGGCCAAACTCGATCTGTTCGCGGCCTGCCTCGCCGGCCCGGACGGCGGAATTACGCCGATGCAGATGGTCCCATGCGATGTCTATGACAAGAACGCCGACCTGGATGTTGATCTGGAAGACTGGGCTACGCTTCAGCTCCAATTCACCATGGCGCTGCCATAGCAACGCGCTGCGGATTTTTGGGAACGAGGGAACAATTTCCAGACAGTCGGGCAGGAGATTGCAAAGCGGGCCCACTGCGGGCACGCTGCGCGCCGACGATCACGACCCTGCTGGTCTGGGACTGCTTGGGATCCAGGCGGTTTGCTTTCAGAAAACAGGCGTCACTGCACACCGAACAGACTGCGGCTGCGGAACCGCGCCGCACGGCAACGCCTCGCCGTCGATTCAGCCCCCTCCCCCCGGACGCTGGAGCGGGAACAGGATCACATCCCGAATACTCGGCGAATCGGTCAGGAGCATGACCAGACGGTCGATGCCCACGCCCAGACCACCCGCGGGGGGCATGCCGTATTCCAGCGCCGTGATAAAATCCTCGTCCATGACGGCCATGGTTTCATCGCCCTCGCCGGCCACGGTTCGTGAGAGATTCGCCCGCTGCACGTCGGGGTCGTTCAGCTCTGAATATGCGTTGCCGAGTTCCATCGCCGCGGCGAAGGCCTCGAAGCGCAGAGCGATCGAGTCGTCCTGCGGATGCCGTCGCGTGAGCGGGCAGATCGCCGCCGGGTAATCCTTGACGAACGTCGGCTGAATCAGGTGGTGCTCCACCGTGGCCTCGAACACCTCGTTGGCAATGACCGCGTCGTCCTTCCCGGCCGTTGCGATCTCCAGCGCCGTCGCCTTGGCTCGAACCGCGGCGGCGTCTTTCATCCGCACGCCGGCGTATTCCTCCAGCAGGTCATCGTAGCACCGTCGCGGCCAGGGCGGAGTGAAATCCAGCAACTTTCCGTGATACACGCCCGTGAGTCGCCCGGTGGCAATTCCCGCCGCCGCTTCCCGATAGGCCTCGACGTGCTCCCTCTGGGCGAATTCCTCCGCCTCGGCCGCGCGATCGGATGCGCGAAGGCGCTCGATCTCGGCCTCGATTGCCGCCAGCCGCGCCGGGACGCCCGTTTTCGTCGCCGCGGCAAACGCCGCCGAGACCATTCCCTCGACCCGCTCCATCATTACCTCGTAGTCGGCGTAGGCCTCATAAAGCTCGATCATGGTGAATTCGGGATTGTGCCGCGTGCTGATGCCTTCGTTGCGGAAATTGCGGGCGATCTCGAACACGCGGTCGATTCCACCGACCAGCAGCCGCTTGAGGTACAGCTCGGGACTGATGCGGAGGAACAGGTCGATATCGAGCGTGTTGTGATGCGTGGTGAAGGGTCGCGCGGCCGCGCCGCCGTAAATCGGCTGGAGCACCGGCGTCTCGACTTCGCAATAACCGCAGTCGAGCAGATACGAGCGTACGGCCTGGATGATCGCACTGCGCTGCTTGAAGACCTCGCGCACCGGCGGATTGGCGAACAGGTCCACATAGCGGCGGCGGTAGCGGAGGTCGACATCGGTGAGTCCGTGCCATTTCTCCGGCGGTGGCAGGACCGCCTTGCAGAGCAGCTTGAGCTGGTCCGCCCAGACGGTCAGCTCGCTGGTTTTGGTTCGACCTAACGTGCCGTCCGCGCCGAGGACATCACCGAGATCGAGCTGCTTGAGCACCTCCCAGCCGGCCTCGCCGACTTCGGCCTTGCTCACGCCGATCTGGATGCGCCCGGATTCGTCCTGAATGGTCAGGAACGCCAACTTGCCCATGACGCGGAGCAGCACGATGCGCCCCGCGACGCGCACGCGGAGATCGGTACGTTCGCCGTCGGCGATGTGCAGGCTGTCGGCCTGCTTGCGGACGGATGCCGTGGCGGTGACGCCGTCGTAACGCCAGCCGTAGGGATCGACGCCGATGGCGCGCAGGGCGTCCCGCTTGCGGATTCGCTGAGAACGAAGTTCGGCTTCATCGGCCATGAGTGTTCCCGTCGCGTCGATTTATGCCTGGAATAGCGGACGCGTTCCCGTGATCCTACTTCAGCCGCAGTTGGCAAACAACGACGCGCGCCGCGTGCGTTCCATTGCGCGCGGCTATCGATAAGAATGCTCAACATGCAATGTCGAGCGGTGAATCCCGGGGCGCGCCGCACTCGCGGTTACGCGCCGGCGCTAATTCGCCACGATGTTTACCAGCCGCCCGGGGATGACGATCACCTTGCGAACCGTCTTGCCCTCCAGCCCTGATTTTACTTTCGCATCCGCCAGGGCGGTTTCGCGCATCGCCGTCTCGTCCGCATCGGCCGGGACCATGATCCGCGCCTTGACCTTCCCGCTGATCTGTACGGCTATTTCGATCTGCGTTTCGCGGGCCAATTCCGCATCGAACGCCGGCCAAGGCTCGAAAGCCAGCGTTTTGTCGTGCCCCAGCCGATTCCAGAGTTCTTCCGCTAGGTGCGGTGCAAACGGTGATACCAGCAGTACGAACGGTTCGATCGCCGCCCGCGGGCGTTTGTCCAACGGCGTCATCATGTTGACGAAGTCGAACAGCGCCGCGATGGCCGTGTTAAACTTCAGCGCCTCGATGTCCTCGGTCACGCGCTGGATCGTCTGGTGCAGCACGCGCAGGATGTCGGTGCCGGGAGCCTCATCGGTCAGGGTCGGCGACAGGTTCCCCGTGCTCTCATCGACGACGAGGCGCCAGATGCGCTGGCAGAGTTTGAACAGGCCGGGCACGTCGCGTGTGTTCCACGGCTTGGCTGCGTCCAGCGGACCCATATACATCTCGTACATGCGGAACGTGTCCGCGCCGTACTCGGCGATGATCTCGTCGGGGTTGACTACGTTCTTGAGCGACTTGCTCATCTTGGCGATGACCCGCGTGACCGACTCGCCCGTTCCCTTGAGCACGAACCGGTCCTCACCGCTTTCCTGCACTTCGTCGGGGCGCCGGTTGAGCCCGCGCGCGTCGCGGAAAGCGAAGCCCTGGATCATGCCCTGGTTGAACAGCTTCTGGAACGGCTCGCGCGTGGAGACGTGGCCCAGGTCGAACAGGACCTTATGCCAGAAGCGGGCGTAGAGCAGGTGAAGCACCGCGTGCTCCGCGCCGCCCACGTAGAGATCGACGGGCATCCAGTAATGCTCGGCCTGCGGATCGCAGAACTTGCTTTCGTTCCACGGGTCTATGAATCGCAAGTAATACCAGCACGAACCCGCCCACTGCGGCATGGTGTTCACGTCGCGGCGGTAGCGCTTCCCATTGCGATCCACCCGCACCCACTCCTTCGCGCGGGCGAGCGGCGGTTCGGGAATCAGGCTGTGCGGGTCGTCTTCCGCGACCGGTGTCGGCTTGAAGTCCTCCATCGGCGGAAGCTCGACGGGAAGCTCGTCATCCGGCACGGCGATCGTCTCTCCGTCTTCGCCGTGCAACACGGGGAAGGGCTCGCCCCAATATTTCTGGCGGCTGAAGACCCAGTCGCGCAGCTTGTAATTGACCGCGCCGCGACCCACGCCCGCGGATTCCAGCCATTGCGTGATGCGCTGCTTGGCCTGCGCGGTGGGAGTGCCATTGAGCCGGCACACGCCGCCGGGGATGTTCTTGTCCGTGTCCTTGCCGGGTGAGTTGATGGCTTCGCCCTCGCCGGTGAAGGACTCGGCAAAGACGCCGGGTTCCTCCTCGTGCAGGGGATGCAGCACCTGCCGAATCCAGCCGTCGTCGCCGTCGAGCACGGCCGTGGCATTCTGAGCGGTGACGCCGCCGACGAGGCCGGCCGTGGAGATGGCAGAGCTCATCAGGCGCTTGATCGCCTCGCCGCGCCCCTTGGCTTCGGCGAATTCGTGGTCGAACGCGCCGCGGTAGAGCTGCTCGCGCAGCCATTCATCCGGCGGGCGAACCACCGGGACGATCGGCAGGTCGAACTTCTTGGCGAATTCGAAGTCGCGCGTGTCGCCCGCGGGTACAGCCATGATGGCGCCCGTGCCGTAACCCATGAGCACGTAGTCCGCGACCCACACCGGGATCTTCCAGCCGTTCACCGGATTGATGGCGTAACCGCCCGTGAAGACGCCCGTCTTCTCCTTGGATTCGGCGGTTCGCTCCAGGTCGGATCGGTTCCGTGCCCGGGCGACATAGGCCTCGACTTCCGCCTTGCGGTCCGGCGTGGTCAATTCGGCCACCAGTTCATGCTCCGGCGCCAGCACCATGTAGGTCGCGCCGAAGAGCGTATCCGGCCGGGTCGTGTAGACGCGGATGGCGTGGGGGAAGTTCGTGTACGAAAGCTGCTGGGGCACGTCGACCGTCGGATCGGTGGAGCGCCACCGGTTATTTTGGATCGACCATTTGTCCGCCCGCGGGAAGACGACCTCGGCGCCGACGCTGCGGCCGACCCAGTTGCGCTGCATGAGCTTGATGGGTTCAGGCCAGTCCAGCTCGTCGATGTCGGAGAGGAGGCGCTCCGCGTATTTCGTGATGCGGAGCATCCACTGGCGCAGCGGCCGGCGGAACACCGGGTGGCCGCCGCGTTCGCTACGACCTTCGTTGTCCACCTCCTCGTTGGCCAGCACGGTGCCGAGTGCGGGGCACCAGTTGACGGGGATCTCGTCGACGTAGGCCAGTCGCTGATGGTTGATGGCCTGTCGCCGGTCGGTCTCACTGAGCTGTGACCATTCGCGCCGTCCTGGTGCCGGGGTGCGCACAATGTTGAGTTCGACGTCGACGCCCCAGTTGCCCTTCTCGAATTCGGCGATCAGTTCGGCAATGGGTCGGGCTTTGCCTTTCGCTGGCTTTCCCTGCGGGTCGGTCCACGCGAAGGCTTCGTCGTACCAGCTCTCGAACATCCGTGCGAAGCACCACTGCGTGAACTTGTAGTACTGCGGATCGGAGGTCGCGAGCTCGCGGTTCCAGTCGTACGAGAACCCGAACATCTTGAGCTGGCGGCGGTACATCTCGATATTGTTGCGCGTGGTAACCGCCGGGTGGACGTTGTGTTCGATGGCGTACTGCTCGGCCGGCAATCCGAAGGAGTCGAAACCCATCGGATGGAGGACGTTGAAACCTCGCATCCGCTTGTAGCGGGAGACAATGTCCGTGGCGCAATAGCCCAGGGGATGTCCGACGTGCAGTCCGGCGCCGGAGGGATAGGGAAACATGTCCAGGATGTAGAACTTGGGCCGGGATATATCCGCACCGGCTTCACCCGGGTTCGGTGTGCGGAACACCTCGTTTTCCGCCCAGTACGCCTGCCATCGGTCCTCGATGGCCTTGAAGTCGTACCTTCCTGGTTTCTTATCTGTTTTGACGCCCTCTGCCATGCATTTCACCGTCCGTTGTCGCGCGTGCCCGGAAACGGCGTTTCCGATGCAGAAAACTGGCCTTTCGCGAGGAGAGGATACTCGGATGGACGCTTGTTGGACAGCATTCTCGAAACGCCGTTGCGGGTCCCGCGGTTTGTTCTGACATTCCGAAACCCCCTAGAATGAGGCGTTGTCGCACAGGAGTTGCGCTTTGAGTTCGCCTGACACATCCCCGGACGCCCATATCGCCGGCGACGATCTAACGTTTGCCGGCAATCTTCCGCCGGGCAATCACCCGCTGGAAATCGCCGCGCGGGCGGGGTTCGGACCGCTCAGTGAACACGTTCACGAGGCGTGGCACGGGGGTGCCGTGCCCTGCGTCACGTGCGGGCAGTTGGTACGCCGGGGCAGCACGACGTGCGAACATTGCGGCCAGGACCTGCGTCCGGAGATGTTGGATCGAATGCGGGCGCACGCCGGCCCCTGGTATGTTCTGGAGCACGTGCGGCCATTCCCCGGCGTTTCGCTGGAGAGGATCGTGCGGCAGATCCGCCGGGGGCTCATTTCGGAGACATCCATTGTCCGGGGTCCGGCGACGGATCATCAATGGCGCTTCGCCGTCGAGACACCGGGCCTCAGTCGTTACTTTAACCGCTGCTGGAAGTGCCACGACAGCGTCTCGCCAGGGGACACCTATTGCCGGAACTGCCGGGCGTACCTGCTTTTCGAGCAACCCAAATGGGAGTTTCAGGGTGTCCCCACGGCCGTGCGATCCACGCCGGGTGGCCAGGCCCGTTCGCCCGGGGCGATTGCAGGAGAAACAGGACACTTGCAGGGGCTTAGGGCGGCTTTGGACGAGTCGCCGTCTCCGCAGGAAGAGCTCGGGTCAAGTTCTGATACCGGTCGATCGAAACGAAGGCAATCGCTGGGTTTTGCGCCAACATTCTGGGTTGTCGCGGTCCTTTCCGCCGTTGCGATCATGCTTCTGCTCCTGATCGTTCAGATTCTCGAGGGCCGGAAGGCCGCGCCGGCACCGGCATCGCGGTCGCCCGACGTTCCGCTTTCGACACCAGCTACCGAGCCGCCAGCGGGATTTACCCAGACTCCCGAGCCGGCCACGACCGGCGATTGAGGGGCGGGTATCCGCGTCTCAAAACTGCCGATTTCCTCATCCTGACGCCCTATAAGACTTCCCTCTATTGACGTTTCCCGGCGAAAATGCGATCATTATATTGGGATATCGGACGACTTGGGCATTCATCATTTCATCCGCCTCCGGGGAGAACGCGCAGAGATTGCAGCGAGGCTGTCTTGAACGATGACGATCGTGCCTGTGCCTCGCGGCGTCGGGGTACGTGGCAAGGGTTGCGCGAGACGAGACATTATGGGACAATCAGCGGTGGTCGCGCGAAGTGCCGTGTGGCGACGTTGCGCGGAAGGGTTTACCGCCGGAAATGAGAATTCGGGAGTACTGCGATGCGGTACCTGCATGTACTAGGCCGGAATATGTTCGTCTGGGCAATCGCGGGCGGTCTGAGCGTGACGACGGCTCTTGCCGCGCCGCGAAGCGATGTCGGGGTACGGGGACACAAGGCTGTCACTCATCCCGGCCAACCTGAAGCTGCGGACGTTCCCTTTAATCCAGGTCCCGAGTCGTTCAATCGACCCTTGCTCGGCGCGCTGCCGTGCGAGGTCGATGCCGATTGCGACGACAGCGTGGACTGCACGATCAATCGCTGCGTGGATTCAATTTGCACGTTCGAGCCGGATGACAGCGCCTGTCCCGATGACGGACTGTTCTGCAATGGTGACGAAGTATGCGTCCCGGCCGTAGGGTGTCGGTCGACGGGCGATCCTTGCGTGGAGCCGTTGCCCATCTGCAGGGAGGAAACCGACACATGCGAGACGGCCGTGACGGAAATCGTTCTGGCGAACGGTCCGGTCTGTCTCGGTGGCTCGGAGTCGGTCGAGGCGTGCATCAAACTGCCGCCGGGTGCGGTATTTGACAAGGTTGACGTCTTCCTGCTCTTTGACGACACGAGCAGCTTCGAGGACGAGATTCCCATGGTCGTCGATCTGTTCGGGGGGATCGTCACGGACCTGGAGACGGCACTGCCCGGAGTGGACCTGGCCTTCGGCATCGGTCGGTTTGAGGACTACGGCGGCCCGGGCAACACCTTCGATGGGGACACGAACCTCAGTCGGCCGTTCATACTCAACCAGGCGATTATCCAGACATCGCGGGCGGATTTTTCGACACTGATCGGCAATGCGCTGAACGCGACGGCGCCAGGATTCGGCGGCGACGGCCCCGAATCCTCGGCGGGAGAGGCTTTGTATCAGGTCGCGATGGGTGACGGTTTCGACGGCAACGGCAACGCGAGCATCCTGGACTCGGGTCCGGCGGGCGCGGCCGCCACGCAAACGGCGCCGGGTCCGAGCGGGGACGTGCCCGGATGGGACAGCTATGTCGGCGTCGGAGACGGTTCGCTGGGCGGCGTGGGCTGGCGTGAGGGGTCGCTGCGTCTTGTCATCCTGGCGACCGACGTCTGCTCCGTAGCGCCTTTCGATTTCGCCGAGGGCATCCCCATGGAGATCATGGGGAACTGCAGCACCGAGCCGGCTTCGGCCTTCGCGTGCTACACCGTGGAGCCGGGCATCGCCCGCTTCGGTTACGTTGCTGATGCCAAGTCGGCGACCAACAACACGATTCTCGACGCGGTCGCGCCACTGGGTGCGGCGACGATTCCAATGGCCGTGTCGGCGCTGAACGCGAAGGGCATTCGTGTCATCGGGTTGGCACCGAACGGGCAGCCGACCGCCGATCCGGGGCCGAGTCCTGATCCGTGCGTTTTCCTTTCCGCGCTGGCGAGGCTGACGGGTGCCGTGGACGAGATGGGCGTTCCGCTGGTTTTTGATGTGTTCGGTGGGGCGGAGCCGATCGCACAAGCGATCGTGGAAGCCGTTTCGGTCAGCGCGACGACGCCGGTGGACGTGGTGCTCACGGCCGATCCGCCGCTACCTAATCTGACCATCGGGACCTTTCCGCCGGTGTTCCCGGGTGCGGGTCCGAATCAGACGGTTTGCTTCGATGTGACGCTCCTGAGCGAGGGTATCTTCGAAGGCGGATCGTTCGACTTGAATTTCCGCGATCAGTGCAACGGGAACATTCTCGGCACGATTCCCGTTGAGATCGCGTGCGATTTCGCGGAGCGCGGACACCTCGGGTGGAACTGGGCGGACCTGTCGCTGACGCTGACGGGGCATCAGTCGATTTACTGGTCGGCGTTGAATGGACCTCCGCCGTTTCCGGCGCTGGACCCCGGTGATCCGCCGGGTCGTCCCGATCCTGAGGGCACGTCCGACCGGGTGATGCGCGGGTACATTGTGGCCTGGGCGGTGGACAACGAGTACAAGCAGATTCGCTGGAATCATCTCTCGGCCACGGCGACCGTGGTGAATTACGTCCAAGGCGCGGCGTGGGAATACAACGCCTTTGCGTTCCAGGCACACAGCGTGGACCACGGCCTGCCGGTCGGGACGCCGGGCGAAATCGCCATGGACGGGCGAGCATACGACGCCGGCTTCAACGAACTGCTGCTGGACTTCTATGCGCCGGGAACCCTGCTTTCCTCGGGTGGTATTGGTGCGATTGTTCGTGATATGGACTTGACGCTCATGCCGCTGGACATCGACCTGCGTCAGGACGGCAACGGTCCGGTTACGACCAAAGCGCGGTTCGACATCTGGAACATGAACGAGTTCAAGTTCTCGGGTACGGAGCGCTGCGTGACGTGCTGGGACCAGACGCTGCTTTCTCTCTATGATCCGCCAAACCATTTCCTCCGGCAGAATCTCCAGACGGACAAGGGGCGGGCGCGAATCGAGGGGCAAGCCAGCGAGGTGTGCTCGGGCAGTACGGACACACCGCTGCTCGGCGTGGTCTCCAAGGAACTGACCTTCCAGGGCGGGCGTGCGAATGGTGCGGCGGGTATGAACCTGGCCGGCGTGGGTGAGCAGAGCGCGACGATTCAATACGATACGCGCGGCCTGCCCCCGGAGCGCACCGCGGACGAAGGTTCCAGCCCTCTCGCGAGCACGGGGCCGGAGCGGCTGTCTGCGACGGAAAAAGGCAGTCTGCTGGTGATCCCCAACGTCGAGCTTCGCTGGGACTTCTTCGGCAACCTGCAACAGAACACGTTCATCACCCTGGTGAATGACTATCCCGGTGATGTTCGCGTGCAGCTCTATTTCGTGAACGGCGATCCGCCGCTGGCGCCGTGGCCGTAGCAACGGACCATTCGGCGAGGCGGCACTTTCAGCAGATCCTAATCGTGATTGAGACGGCCGGCGGATGCGTCGGCCGTTTTCTTGCGCGCTCTGCCCGCGAATTGCCTTATCGGTCCCTATTCGCAGCCGCAATCTCCACGAATACCGCGTTGCCTCATCCGCCGTTCGCCCGGCAAGGTTGGGGTGGCCGCCCGTCGATAGAACTCGAAAGCGCTGCCGAGTGGGTTGCGCGCGTTCTCACGATGCGGGGGTAGGCGGATGCTCTCTCGGAAAGTGCTTTCGAGCATGCGGACTTGGACGGGATTGACTCTGGGATTGTGTATGGCGCTGGTCGGCGCGTGCGTGCCTCTATCGATTCCGTCGGGCGCGCCCGATCCGGCCGGTGGCGATATCGATACCACCGATCCGACTGATCCACCGGACACACAGGGCGGCAGCGTGGATGCCGACGTGCCGGACATTGCGTATTGCGACGGTGTTGCCGACTGGGAACCCGATTTCGCGACGTTCGAGGAGGAGGTGCTTTCGCTGGTGAACGAGCGGCGCGCGGCCGGGGCCGACTGCGGGTCGGCCGGGACGTTCGAGCCTGCTGCTCCGCTGACCATGAACGCCGCTCTGCGCTGCGCCGCACGATTGCACTCCCTGGATATGGCCACGCGCGGGTTCTTCGACCACACCAATCCCGACGGCGACGGACCGGCGGAACGCATCGCACCGACGGGCTACCAGCCGCGCACCTGGGGGGAAAATATCGCCTACGGGTATGCGACGCCGGAACAGGTCGTTGCCGGCTGGATGGGCAGCGACGGGCATTGCGCCAACATCATGCGGTCCTCGTTCACGGAGATCGGCGTGGGATACGAGCCCGGTCAGCATTGGACGCAGGTTTTCGGGGCTCGCTGACCCGCAGCGTCTCACGCCATGCCGCTGCGAATTTGCGGCTGCGCGGGGATCGCGTTACTCTCCATTTTGACAGGCCTCGGTCGGGATCCCGCGAGATCGGAATCGGCGGGTGCCGAGGGTGCGTGTGCGAAGCGAGACAGGGGAAAGTCCATGCGGTTCTGCGTGGTGGAACTAAAGGGTCAGTCGGGACCGAAACTGGCGGTAGGTGTCGGTGACGGGTTGGTAGCGCTGGATACAAGGCCCAGTCTGCGCCGGGCGCTCGATGACCTGGGGGGCAAGGGCCTGATGGATCTGGCGGCGGCGACCAAGAGCAAGCCCGTTCCGCTTTCCGAGGTGACGCGCTGGCTGCCACCGGTGCCGGATGCGCGGACCTTCCGGGATTTCTATGCCTTCGAGCAGCACGTGAAGGCCGCCCGTGCCCGTCGTGGTCAGGAGATGATCCCGACGTGGTACGAGATTCCCGTGTTCTATTTCTCGAATCCGACGTCGATGAAGGGGCACATGGAGCCGGTCAAGAAGCCCGAGTCGACGAAAGAGCTGGACTTCGAGCTCGAGGTCGCATGCATCATCGGTGCGGACGTGGCGGACGTTTCCGGGGAGGCGGCGGAGAAGGCGATCTTCGGCCTGACCGTGCTCAACGATTTTTCGGCGCGCGATCTGCAGCGCGAGGAAATGAAGTGCATGCTCGGTCCGGCCAAGGGCAAGGACTTTGCCAGTTCGCTTGGCCCGTGGGTCGTAACGCTGGACGAGCTGTCCGACCGCCGGGTGAAGCCGGGGTGCTGGGATCTGAGCATGTCGGCGCGGAAGAACGGCAAGCCGGTCTCCAAAGCCAACACGAAGGACATGCACTACGACTTCACAAAGCTTCTGGAGCGCGGGTCGCGCGACGTGACGCTGTATCGGGGGGATATCATCGGCAGCGGGACGTGCGGTACGGGCTGTATCCTGGAGCTCGGCCCGGAAGCGACGGGCGGCTGGCTCCAGCCGGGGGATACGATCGAACTGGAAATCGAGCGACTGGGTACGCTGACAACGCCGATCAAGTAGACCAAGGCAACGGGCAATAGGCAACAGCGGAAGAGAATAAGGCGACCGGCCGCAGCGAAAAAGTCCGCCGCGAGGGCTTTTCTCCTACCAGCCTGGAGCCCAGAGGTACATGAATCGCGGGGTGCTCAGGGCCGAGAGCGATCCCAGATCGAGCTTGAGCAGATTCACTTCGCCGCTTCCCGGCGTGGGAGCGGCGGCGTAGTAGTTGGGGGTGAACTCCGTGGGGCGTGAGTAGCGTACGAGGGTGATGCGTTCGGCGCCGATGCGCTGCTTCACCGACGCGATGGCCTCGCGCATCGTGCTGATGCGGTCGATGAGGCCCGCTTCCAGGGCTTGCGGGGCGGAGTACACGCGGCCGTCGGCGAGGGTTCGAACGCGGGCTTCGTCCAGATTGGGTCGTCCGACGTCGACCACGTGAACAAACTGCTGGTACATATCATTGACGATGGACTGGAAGAGGGCCCGTTCCTCGGGACGCAAGCCGCGAAACGGGGAGCCGGCGTCCTTGAACGATCCGGAGGTGATGGCGTCCGCCTCCATGCCGATCTTGGCCATCGTGCCGCTCAGGTCGACGGTCTGCATGATGACTCCGATACTGCCGGTGACGGTGGCGGGTTGGGCGATGATCTCGTCGCAAGCGCAGGCGATGTAGTATCCGCCGGAGGCGGCCACATCCATGAGCATCGCGACGACGGGCTTGCCGGTGCGGCGGAAGTCGGCGATTTCGGCGTACATCAACTGGCTGGCAACGACGCTCCCGCCGGGGGAGTTGATCCGCAGAATGACGGCTTTGACGGCGGCGTCGTCGCGAGCGCGCTGGAGCTGCTCGAGGAGGCGGCTGACGGGCTGTTCGCCCTCGCCGAAGAATTGCGGGCGGTCGTTGTTCATGATGACGCCGCTGACGTCGACGAGTGCGATCTTGTCGCGGGCGAGGAGCCCCTCGCGCATCAGGACGACTTCCTTCAAGTCGCGCTTGCCTGAAACGGGCGTGATGAGCAGGCTGGGGGCGGAACACCCGCCGACAAGCAAGCCCGCCAGCACCGCCGCCAATAATCGCCCCAACGGCCTTGTTGTGATCCGCTTCACATTTTCGTTCACGCTTTGCTCCATGTTCCAAGCAGGATCGGCAGACTCTCGCCGGCTCCATCCGGGATTGGCGAACTGCCGATCCGGCTTCTATGCTACATTTGCTGCGAGGACCGGACCAGAGCGGAAAACGGTCGGACGCAGAGGTTTACAGGAAAATCAAACGTCGCACACTTCGGGGCCGTCCGCACGCGTTGAACGCCGCGGTTCGCCAAGAGGATCAATGTGTACGCCGCCCCTGCCTGTCGCGTAGTCTGACCATGTCCATTCGGTTAAGTGAGTCCGAATTCGTCAAATTGGTCGAGGAAGCGCTGCGCCGCATCCCCGATACGTTTCAGTCGTATCTGGCGGACGTCGTGGTGGACGTAGAACCCATGCCCTCCAAGGGCGATCTGGCGGAGATGGGCCTGGATGATCCCACCGATTTACTGGGCCTCTACCTGGGCACGCCATTGACCGAGCGGAGCATCGAGGAGTCGATGCGGCTTCCGGACCGTGTGATTATCTACCAGCGAAACCTCGAGGCGATCTGCGAGACGCGGGAGGAGATCATCGACGAAGTGCGGCGGACGGTGCTGCACGAAGTCGGACACCATTTCGGTCTGGATGAGGATGATCTCGAGGAATTAGGTTATCACTGAAATCGGCTGCCGGCTCCAGCACTCACGCTTCCCCCGCTTTTTTCCGCGGGACGCAATAAACCATCGCGCTCGAGACATAGGATAGGCAGCTGCCGGTGCGAAAGATCCGGACGCAGCGGTGCTCGAACGGGCGCTGCCCGCCGGTTTCCTGATTCCCTTTCCAAGTCGCGCAGCGGTGGGTCGGAAGACCCGCCCTGCGCGCAGCCTATTTCGAGCGGCGGACCATACCTTCCGGCACCGTCGCATTAACGGTCATATTCGATCGGACTGGGCAATACCGTGAATGACTTGGTAGCGCTCTGATCGCCTACCGTGACCGTTGCAGTGTATCGGCCGGGTGGTACGAAACGCGTTTGTCCGAGCCATTGCTCCGGATTGCCGAACTGGTCGTGCTTGTCGAGCTGGAGGTCCCAAACCGCGCGGTTGATGCCCGGACGGTTGGCGCCGCTCAGCTTGCGAATCGTGTTATTAAATTCATCCTTGATGACGATGTTGACCTCATCGACCGCCGCTTCGCGAAGCCAGTAGCTGACGTAAGCGCCCATGGGCGGATTCTTGGCGCAGAAGATGCGCTGAGTCCATATGCCACCCAGGGGCATGAAGATGCGCGGCTTGGCGTCGGGAATGTCGAACAAGTGCAACGGCGCGTCGAGTACCTCCTGAGAAAGCTGTGACAAGGGCGTGGCGTCGTCGAGAATATAGATCGACCGGCCGTGGGTGCCGGCGATGAGGTCCATTTCCCGCGGATGCTGCTTCAGGTCGTCGACGCGCACGGTGGGCAGCGACTTGCCGTTGAGTTTCGTCCAGGTTCTTCCGCGATCGATGCTCAGCCACATGGCCTGTTCGGTGCCGACGTAGAGCACGTCCGGGTTACGGAGATCCTCACGAATGACCCTGGTCGACCAGCCGGCGGGCAGGTTGCCGGTGACCGCACGCCACGTATTACCGAGATCTTCGGTGACCAGCAGGAGCGGGTCGTAGTCCGCCGAGCGGTGGCCATCGACCGCGATGTACGCGGTGTCGCGAGCATGATGCGACGGTTCGATTTCCGCGATGTAACGTCCGTCCACTTGGGGCGGGGTGACGTCCGTCCACAACGTGCCGTCGTCGGCAGTGACGTGAATTCGGCCGTCGTCGGTACCCGCCCAGAGCAGCCCCTGTGCGAGCGGGGACTCTGCCAGGGATACGACGGTGCCGTAGGTTTCTGCCTCCGAGCCGACACTCACAACCTTGTCAATGTCGTTTGCGGAAAGATCGTCGCTGATGCGTTCCCATTGGTCGCCGCGCTGGGTGAGCTTGAAGACGTAGTTCCCGCCGACATAGAGCGTGGTGTGGTCGAAGAGAGAAATGAAGAAAGGCGTATTCCAGTTGAAGCGAAAGCGGGGCTCGCCCTCCTTGGGGGCGGGGTTCAATTTTTTTCTTCGGCCGGTGTCCAGATGGATGCGGCTCAGATCGCCACCCTGCAATTCGGCGTAAATGATGTCGGCATCCACCGGATCGAAGGCTACATGAAATCCGTCTCCGCCGTAGACGAACGTCCAGTCGGCGTTGGTGATGGCGCAGCCCTCCTCGCCAAGCGTATCGTCGCCGGTTTCGTGAAGACTCTCGCTCGGTCCGATCCATGAGCCATTATCCTGGAGCCCGCCGCCAACGCGATAGGGGTCGGACATATCGAAAGCGACGTTGTAGAACTGTCCCACGGGCATGTGATTGAAGAAATCCCAGTTTTCGCCGCGGTCGTAGGAGACGTATGCGCCGCCGTCGGTGCCGAGGAGCAGATGCTTGGGGTCGGCGGGGTCGATCCAGAAAGCGTGCAGATCGACGTGGGTGATGCGCGACAGTCCGGCGCGGAAGTTCCGCCCGCCGTCGTCGGAGACGGCCAGCGTCCAGCCCGGCTGGTAGATGCGCTGATCGTTTTCCGGGTCGATGCGAATGCGCGAGAAATAGAAGGGGCGCTGGGAGAGGTCACTCATGCGCGTCCAGGTTTCGCCGCGGTCTTCGGATCGGAAGATGCCGCCGGAGCGGGAGTAGTTATGCCATGCGTCGATGGTCCGACCGCCTTCATCCGACTCCACGGAGGCGTATACGATGCGCGGATCTTTGCGGAATACGTCCAGCCCGATTCGACCGGTGGAGCCGGGCAGCCCCTCGGTGAGCTTCGTCCAGGTCGCTCCGGCGTCGTCGGAGCGGAAGATGCCGCCGTCGGGACCGCCGCCGCGAAAGCTCCACGGCGTGCGCATCCGCGTGTACATGGCGGCATAAACCGTGTCAGGATTCCGGGGATCGATGATCACGTCGCAGCAGCCGGTCAGGTCGTTGACTTGTAAGACCGCCTTCCATGTCTTGCCGCGATCGGTGGTCTTGTACAGCCCGCGCTCCGGATTCGGTCCCCACAGACGGCCCATCGCCGCGACGTACACCGTGTCCGGATCACGCGGGTCGATCGCGAGTTGGGGAATGTCGTGCGTTTCCTTCAATCCGACCCAGGTGAACTTCGCGCCGCCGTCGGTGGAGAGGTAGACGCCGTTGCCCCAGGAAGAGCTGTTCCGCCCGTTTCCTTCGCCCGTTCCCACCCACACGATCTTGCCCTTGCCGCGCTCTGCACGGGGTTTCTCCGGCTCTCCCGGTGTCAAAGGCTTGTCACTCTTGGATTCCTCCGCAGCCCAGCCGGACCAATTCTCCGGGGCGTCGGCTACGGCCACGGCCCCGATCGACGCGGTTTCATACTCGTCGAACACGGGCTGGAAAGTCGTGCCGAAATTGATGGTCTTCCACAATCCGCCGGTGGCGTAGGCGATGAAGAAGGTCTTGGGGTCACTCGGCGCGACAGCGAAGTCGGACACGCGCCCGCTCATGTTGGCCGGTCCGATGCTGCGCCAGGGGAGTCCACGCAGGTCATCCTCGCGCAGAAGGCGATGGCCGTCCTCGCCCACCGTGGCGGACAGGCGCGGTGATTCGCTTTCCGAGGGGGATGCCGCATCGGAGGATGTCAGGGTCGTGACACGATTGACCGGTTCCGTGGCTTGGTGCGGCGCCTCGGATGGGAGATTCGCAGAGCCAGAGGCCGTCCCATTTCTGGAGGCGCGGGCAAGGGGGTGCTGACATCCCAGCATCAGGGCGACCGTCAGTGCGGATGCGACGGCAACGCGGGCGGGTGCGTTCATGATTCTCTCCGAATGTTTGGAACACGGACGCGGTGGTGCGTCCTGAGGGCAAGAACGAAGCGTAACGCCCCGGCACGTGGTTGGGTAGTTGTCGGCGGGGAGCACGGGCTGGACTGCGGGTTGCGGAAACCGGCTTTCGCCGCGGCGGCGCCGCGAATGCGACCGACACCGACAGGTTTCGACGCCATTGCGGGCGGTGTTTTGCAGCGGCCCCATCCGTTTCGCTATAGTACAGGTTCCGCTTCTGCTCGATTCTCCTGCCGGGGGCGGAGGGGAAACGCTCATTCACATCGGCCGCCCGAGCTTCATGTCGAGGACCCGGCGTCCGATAGAAACGATAGCGGCGCCCGCGCCACGTCGATTTGGCGTACCGCCATGGGACGACGCCGGCTTCAACGAAGGGGTTATCTTCATGAATCGTACATCAAGGGTGTTCGTACTGGGACTGCTTGCCGTTGGTCTTGTTGTTTCCGCGTCGTGGGCGCTGAAGGTCGAGGCGAAGGAAGCCGCGGCCGCGGAGGACGACGGTGAGAAGATGAAGGCCGAGACGTTCGCGGGGCTGAAGTTCCGCGGCATCGGTCCGGGCATGTCCTCCGGCCGTATCGGCGACTTTGCGGTGAGTCCGCGCAACCGCGCGCACTATTTCGTCGCGGTCGCCTCCGGCGGTGTCTGGAAGACGGAGAACGGCGGCACGACCTTCACGCCCGTGTTTGACGGGGAAGGCTCGTTCTCCATCGGCTGCGTCACCATGGACCCGCACAATGATAACGTGGTGTGGGTGGGGACGGGTGAGAACAACAGCCAGCGCAGCGTGGACTTCGGCGACGGCGTCTACCGCACGCTCGACGGCGGCAAGAGCTGGGAGAACATGGGTCTGCGAGAATCCGAGCACATCGGCATGATCGCGATTGATCCGCGCGACTCCAATGTGGTGTACGTGGCCGCGCAGGGTCCACTGTGGAACAGCGGCGGCGATCGCGGGCTCTACAAGACCACTGACGGCGGCAAGAACTGGATGCGCGTTCTCAACATCAGCGAGGACACGGGTGTCAACGAGGTGCACCTGGATCCGCGCGACCCGGACGTGATCTACGCGTCGGCCTACCAGCGCCGGCGGCACGTCTGGACGCTGATCAACGGCGGGCCGGAATCCGCGCTGTACAAGTCCACCGATGCGGGAAAAACGTGGCGTAAGCTGACCAAGGGTCTGCCGGATGTGGACAAGGGCCGCATCGGGTTGTGCATCGCTCCGGCCGATCCCGACGTGGTCTACGCCATCGTCGAAGCTGCCGACGACAAGGGCGGCTTCTTCCGCTCGACGGATCGCGGCGAGAGCTGGACCAAACAGAACAAATACATGTCGTCGAGCCCGCAGTATTACAACGAGCTCGTCTGCGATCCGCTGGATGTGGGTCGGGTCTATTCGCTGGATACGTTCATGCACGTCACCGAGGACGGGGGGAAGACGTTCCAGCGCGCCCCGCGGGAGGATCGTCATGTGGACGACCACGCCCTCTGGATCGATCCGCACGACACGAGCTATCACCTGGTGGGTTGCGACGGCGGAGTCTACGAGAGTTTTGATCGCGGGCAGCACTGGCGGTTCATGGCCAACCTGCCTGTGACGCAGTTCTACCGTGTGGCGATAGACAACGGCGAACCGTTCTATTACGTCTACGGCGGCACGCAGGACAACAACACGCTGGGCGGACCCTCGCGGACGCTCGACCGGGTGGGCATTGTCAACGGCGACTGGTTTGTCACCGTCGGAGGCGACGGCTTCAAGGCACAGGTCGATCCGAAGGATCCCAACATTGTCTACAGCCAGTGGCAGTATGGCGGCTTGGTTCGCTACGATCGGCGGAGCGGCGAGCGGGTCGACATCAAGCCGCGCGAGGCGCCCGGCGAGGATCCGCTCCGCTGGAACTGGGATTCACCGCTGATCATCAGTCCGCATGATCACGAGCGTCTCTATTTCGCAGCGCAGAAGCTCTATCGATCCGATGATCGCGGCAACAGTTGGACGGCCATCTCCGGCGATCTCTCCCGCAAGCTCGACCGCAACCAGCTCAAGGTCATGGGCAAGCTGTGGAGCGTGGACGCCGTGGCCAAGAACGCCTCCACGTCGTTCTATGGCAACTGCGTTTCGCTGGACGAGTCGCCCATGGTGGAAGGGTTGATTTACGTCGGCACCGACGACGGGCTCGTACACGTGACGGAGGACGGCGGAAAGAACTGGCGGACAATATCCGTGTTTCCACGCGTTCCCGACCAGACCTATGTCAGCGGACTGACTGCTTCCCGCCACGATGCCGATACGGTCTTCGCCCTGTTCGACAACCACAAGAACGGCGACTTCAAGCCCTATGTGCTCAAGAGCACGGACCGGGGTGCCACGTGGACGTCGATCGCGGGGGACCTGCCGAACAAGGACTATACCTACGTACTGCGTGAGGATCCTGTCCTTCCCGAGCTGCTCTTCGTGGGCACCGAATTCGGCGTGTATTTCACGCGCGACGGCGGGCAGAAGTGGATCAAGCTCAAGGGCGGAATTCCCACCATTGCCGTTCGCGACATGGAAATCCAGGAGCGCGAGAATGATCTTGTCCTCGCCACGTTCGGGCGGGGGTTCTACATTCTGGACGACTACACTCCGCTTCGGGCCACGCCGGACATTCTGGAGAAGGACGCGGCGATTTACCCCATCAAACCGGCGCTGCGTTACATCGAGCGTAACCGGCTGGGCGGGCGTGAAGGCCGCGGCTGGCAGGGGGCGGCCTATTTCGCCGCGCCCAACCCTCCATTCGGCGCGGTGTTCACCGTCTACCTGAAGGAGAAGATCAAGACGCTCAAGGAAGAGCGCCAGGAGGCGGAGAAGAAAGCGGTCAAGGCCGGGAAGGAGCCCAAATATCCATCCTATGACGATCTGCGGGCGGAAGATCGCGAAGAGCAGCCTCAGGTGGTGCTTGTCGTGCAGGATCAAAACGGCGGCGTGATTCGTCGTCTGCCGGTTCCGCGAGAGAAGGGAATCCACCGTGTAAGCTGGGACTTGCGTTATCCCTCGGCCGACCCAATAGAGCTCAAGACCGAGGAGGCCGCACCGTGGGATCCGGATCGATCCGGTCCGCTCGCTCTGCCGGGAACGTACCAGGCGTTTCTGGCGCTAAGCCGTGACGGAGAATTCACGGCGATGACGGAGCCGCAGTCGTTCGAGGTGGTCGCTCTGGAGAATGCGACGCTTCCGGCTCCGGATCAAGCGGAGCTTCTGGCTTTTCAGAAGAAGGTTGCCGAGCTGCAGCGCGTGGTTCGCGGGACGGCCAAGGTCGTGGGCGAGATGAAGAGCCGCATGACCCATGCCCAGCGGGCCGTGCTCGAAACCCCGGGCGCCGACGCTTCGATCCTTACGGACATCGAGCACCTCCAGACGCGGCTGGCGGACGCCTCGGTCAAGCTGACCGGCGACCCGACACTGCGTGGCCGGGACGAGCCGTCGCCGTTGAGCATCATGGAACGCACCATGAGCATCGTGTACAGCTCGTGGTATTCCACCTCGGCCCCGACGCAAACGCAGCGAGAAGACTACAAGCGCACGAGCAAGGCTTTCGCCGACCTGCTGAGCGAATTCAAGAGCATTGATCGTGATCTATCCCGCGTCGAGGAGAAGCTCGAGCAGGCCGGGGCGCCGTGGACGCCGGGCCGCCTGCCGGATTGGAATCCGCAGTAGGTCTCGTCTGCGGTGCAGCGCCGCGCGTGGAATTTGATGCACCCCGGGGCGAGCGTCCGTGCAGATTGAAGCCTGCGGCTCGCATCGAGGGAGCGTCCCTTTCCCGGTGGGAATGGAGTTCGCATGCCCAGTTGCGATTCTACGGCGCGGTTCTCCAGCCGCGTGGATGACTACGTGCGCTACCGGCCGGGGTATCCGCCGGCGCTATTGGACTGCCTGGCGAAAGACTTCGATCTGCGGCCCGAGCATGTCGTTGCCGACATCGGTTCGGGTACGGGCATCTTCACCGCGCTGCTGCTGGGGCGCGGCCACGAGGTCTACGGCGTCGAGCCCAACGAGGCCATGCGTCGCGCGGCCGAGGATCGCTTTCGCGGCGAATCCCGTTTCCACTCCGTTGCCGGATCGAGCGAGCACACTACGCTGCCCGATGCGAGCGTCGACTGGCTCACGGCCGCGCAGGCGTTTCACTGGTTCGATGTGGAGCGTGCCCGGGCCGAGGCCCTGCGGATTCTGCGCCCGCCGTGTTGCGCCGCCCTGATCTGGAACAACCGCCGCGAGGACACGCCGTTCCTGGCGGAATACGAGGCCTTCCTGCAGACGTTCGCCATCGATTACGCCAGCGTGAAGCATCAACAAGCCGAATCCGACGGCCGGATACTGCGCTTCTTCGCCGGCGGCGAAGTCACGCACCGCGTCTTTCCCAACGCCCAGGCCTGCGACTGGGACGGCCTGCGCGGGCGGACGCTGTCGGCTTCCTACATGCCCAACGCCGACCACCCTTCGTATTCATCGATGATGTCCGCTCTGCGCGAGCTCTTCGATCGTCACGCCCATGACGGCCAAGTCGTCATCGAATACGAAACGAGTCTGCACGTGGGGAGAATGTAGGGACCGCCGTGCGGACGATCCACTCTGAACTTGCGCCCGCACCCGCGAACCATTGGCGTTTCCGTACCCTCAGTCCGGCGCGACATGAACGGGCTGGACGGCCGAGCGCCACCTCGCCTGAATCTCGAGCGATTGCGTGAGAGACCTGAAGTAGCGCAACATGGTTACGATGAGAAAGACGGATGCGAATAACTCAAGCAGACCATTGACGCATGTAGTCACAACGGCGCTCGTCGAGAGTTTGAACTTGATGGTGAGCGATGTGTCACCGGTTCCGAGCAACAGCGCCAGGCCCAGCAACACGCTGATCGCCTTGGTGGTCGCGAGATACCAGAACAGCAACGTTGCTCTCTTGGCCAATTTGGCGTCGGGGATCCGCATGGCGAGTTGGCGAATGTAGAGGAATAGGCCCAGAAACGCGGCGGTAATTGCCAAAGCGGCCGCGAAATTAATCACGAAGACGAGAATGGCTGGGAGACCTTCGACGATGATTGCAACGCAGCCAACTGCTAGGTTACCCGCGACCAGTCCGCGGATCCATTTCCTCAGCGAGAAAGTCCCTTCGCTCAACGCCTTGCGAGGTTCTCGCACGGTAACGAAGAACGTTCCCAGTACCAACAGCACATAGGTAGAATACTCGAGTAGGAACCAGGGCACGTTGTCCTGCCACGTTCCTGATATTCGGATCGTTGTTCCCAGTCGCTCGACGACGTCGGCTATCTCGCTCCAAATGATCAGTCCCGCGCCGAAACGCATCCGTCTCAGCCAGCCGGCATCCGCAAACCGCAGCAGGTCGCTGCGGTGGGACAGCACGACCGGCTCGCCGCATTCCGGACATCGTCCCGCCGGGTCGAGCCCGCGCAAGTTGTAGCCGCACCGCGCGCAATAGCAGTCGTCCGCGGGCGGAGCGTCCTGATGGGCGAGCGGCACCTCCATCACGTGAGTATCTCAGCGATTCCAGTGAATGGCATCTGATGCTCTCTTTTTGCGCACTGCTTGCCGGCGAAAGATCATTCGATGATTACACACCCCGGTTTTCGATCGCCTCGGCGAACGCCTTGCGATAGCGAATCAGCATTCGCACGTACCAGAGCAGTCCGATGAGCATCATGAGCGACAACACGAGGGTCCCCCCGGCGAGTATCATCATCAGTACGCCACCCATCGGGGGTGGTGCTGTACCGGGCAACGGCGGTGGCTTGGCGACAACGGTTGTGAGTATGGCGACTACGCCCATCATGACGACCCACAGCGTCGCGACGGTGATGGCATACCAGAACAGATTCCGCGTAGATTTCGCCAGCTTCTCGTCCGGTATGCGCACGGCAAATCGACGGTAATAGACCAGTTCACCGCCGAACGTAACGATCCCGGCCAAGCCGCTCAGCACCGCGATGAAAGGAGTAATCAAATAGGAAGCGTTCGGGTCCATCACGCCGACGAGTCCGCAGGTGAACGCCGCCCAGGCGCTTCCCCGCACGACCTTGCGCAACGTCACCGGGTTTTCCTCGAGGCTGACACGCGGCTCCTGGGCGGTAATGCACATCGTCGCCCAAAGCCCGAGCGCGGCGCCGATCTGGCCGATGACCCTGAACAACTCACCCGGGGGTCCAAAGGCCACGAGTGCCCCGGCCATGAGGTTCAGCAGAATCGTTATTCCGATGCTCCAGTACTTCAGCCTCGTGCCGAAGTGCAGGCGTTTGAGCCATTCGACATCAGCGTACCGCAACAAATGGCCCTGGCGCGAGTCCTGGATCAGCTCTCCACATTCCGGACATCGCCCGTCAGGGAAGAGCCCGCGTAGGTTGTATCCGCAGTGAATGCAGCTCAGATCGGCCGAAATCGACTCGGGCGTGGAATCCGGCAATGGTGGGGGACTCAGCGGTAATTGAGTCATGGCATTGCTTCCTTGGAAAAACAACGACATTCCCCGATGCCGGACAGCTTACCCGACGTATGCATGGAAGGAAATGGCGTATGCGGGCATTGAAATGCCGGCGCCGGATCGTTCAGGCCTTCTTGCCGGTGCGCACTATCTCCCGCCGCAGCTTGAACAGCTCGCGGAACGCCCGGAGGATGACCTTGAGATTCGCTCCGGTTTGACTCCCCGCGACCCGCGCCCGGTGGCTCACCCCGATCTGCCCGATGCGGTAGCCCAGGCGACTCGCCCGCGCCAGAACCTCCGCGTCGATGAGCGCCCCCATGCTTTTCATCTCAATCTCGTCGAAGAGCTTTCGCGGGTAAATCTTGAAGGCGCAGTCGATGTCGCGCAAGTGCAGTCCGAGGACGAGGTTGGAGAGAACCGTCCAGCCCCAGGCGTTGAACTTGCGCACCGCGGAATCCTGCCGGTCGGTCCGGTACGCACTGACGATGTCGAACTCGCGCAGCAGGGGGAGGAGCTTGTCGATTTCCTCGAAGTCGAATTGCCCGTCGCCGTCGGTGTAGAAGACCCAGGGTTTGGTCGCGGCGCGGAAGCCGGCCTGAAGGGCGCCGCCGTAGCCGAGATTCGGCCGGTTGTGAACGGCGCGAACGTGGGGAATCTCCGAAGCGAGCCGGTCGGCGATTTCGCCGGTGCGATCCTTGCTCCCGTCATTGACGATGATGATCTCGTAGTCGTCGGCGATGCGCTCCAGTGCCTGAACGGCCGCCCGCGTCGTGTTTTCGACGTTGGCCTCTTCGTTGTAGCAGGGGAAGAAGACGCTCAGGGAGAGGGGTGACAACGGAGGTTTGTTGAGCAAAGCGAGCTTCCTGGGCGAACTCGGCGGAAACGCCGCGCGGCACGGCGCAGCACGACGAGATGTGCAACAGGCTAGCCCGCTGGGAAGGAGTATTCAACCGCAACGGCGGAGGAGAAAGTGAGGAGTGTCGAGTCGGACCCGTGAGGCAGTTGGTCGCGTCAGGCGCAGGCCGTGGCGACCGTGTTTCGACCGCCGGCTTTCGCCTGGTACAGCGCGGTGTCCGTCTTGGCGAGCAGCTCGAGCCCGTTGGCGAATGTCCGATCCTTGGTCGAGGCCACCCCGGCACTGATGCTCAGCGGTGACTCCAGGCGCGGCAGTACGACGGCGTATTGCGAGAAGAGTCGGACGATGCGCTCCGCGATGGCTTCGGCCTGGGCTTCATCCGCGCCGGGCAGCAGGATCAGAAACTCGTCGCCGCCATAGCGAATGCCATGGTCGGTGGGGCGGATGGCGCTGCGGATCAACTCGCCGACAAAGCGGAGCACTTCGTCACCGGCCTTGTGCCCGAAGGCATCATTGTGCGACTTGAAGTGATCGAGGTCGAGCATGATGGCCGCAAGGCACTCGCTGCGGGCGCTTTGCGCCGCGAATAGTCGTTCCAGCTCATGATCGAGGTAGCGGCGGTTGCGCAATCCGGTGAGCGGGTCGATCATGGCCTGATCAAGTGCTCGCCGGAGTTGGCGATCGAATCCCGCTTCGCGCTCTTTCAGTCTGACCTCTGCGTTTCGCTCCGCAGCCTCTGCCTGTTGGCGGGCTCCCTCCAGCGCCTCGCGTATATGGGCGATGCCATGGGCCAGATCGGCCATCTCGCGCCAGCGCATCACGCGCTGCGAGCGCGCCCTTCCAGGCGGCGTGTCCGTGCGTGCGGCGCCGGAGAGCTCTCTGAGCGGGGCTGAGACCTCTTGGCGGAACCAGCGGACCTGCGAGATAGCCAGGAGAAAGAATGCGGTCCCGGTGACGAGAACAACGGCCGTCATCAGCAGGGCGTTCTGCATTCCGCCCGCGCCGTCATAGAAGAGAAACAGTCCCGCCGTCGCCGTCGGGTCATCGCTTCCGTTCAGCGGCACACGCACGGAGCGAATACCCACATCGGCGCCGTCTTTTCGCGCGATGTCGGAGAAAATTTCCTCCCGGCTTGTCGCCGCGGCCTCTGCGGACCGATGCAGCAAGGGATCGTCCGGGTACAGACGATCCAGGCGTCCGCTGCTGCTGAGCACGCCAACGCCCAACAGCCAGGGGTACCGGCGTTGCAGACGATCGACGGCTTCGGCGTAATCGCCGTCTGCTCCGGGAGCCAGCGCGGCGGCGCAGACGCGGGCCCGCTCCAGTTGGCCCTCTGCCTCGCGGTGGTGATGAATCAGTCTGGCGACGTACAAGAAGACGAGCGTGATGGTCAGCGCGGCAGCCAGGTGGGCGCGGCCGGTTCGCCACGCGAAAGATTCGCGAATTCCTCGCCTGGACGTGGGATCGGCTTCCCCCCTCACTGAGCGCACCCCCGACCGGCCTCCTGAACAGCGCACCAATCTGCGACGCCTGGGGCCTTCCTGTTAGAACGTACAATATTGAGTCAGGTGGCGCAGGGTCCTCGCCGGTACTCAAAGAATGTCGGGGGAAAGTGAAGCTGGGGAGCGACAAAACGCCACGGAGCTATCGGGCTCCGAGGACGGGATCAGTGGGAGCGCAAAGCCTGCGCCGGCGTGCCGGATACGAACATGCGCGTCCGGTCAACGCGAATCCGTGTACTCGGCCCAAGTCTTGGGAGTCTCCCACACTTTGACCGACGCCAGCGCCCCGAAAGGAACCTGGTGCTCGAGGCGTTGCCAGATGACCCTGGCGATATTCTCCACCGTCGGGTTCATGTGGGCGAACTCGGCGCACTCCGAGTTGAGATTGCGGTGATCCAACGGCTCAATCACATGCTTCTGCACGACGCGGTTCAACTCCGCAAGGGGAAGGGTCGTGGGGGACGAGTCACCCGATGACACGTTGACCGACACCTCGAGGATGTAGTTGTGTCCGTGGCCGTGCGGGTTGCTGCACTTGCCGAAGAGTTGCCGGTTCTCTTCGTCGCTCAGGTCGTTTAATGCCAGGCGGTGCGCCGCGGCGAACTCAAATGACTGTGTAACCCGCACCATGTCCGGTTGCTCCTGGTGAATGGAAAATCGCAGGTAGGGGGAGACGGCCCATTCCAATGAACGCAGCGGCGCTCCTTCCGGCGCATCCAATCTCGCCGAGGCCAGTGCCCGGCGAAGCGCCCCACCCGGCCCGCGAAGCTCGTGCTCGTCGAGGATCGGCATCACGACTTCGCGAAGAAGGGCGTCCAATTCCCTGATGTCGCACAGGTACCCGGTCTTTTCATCTACGGGACCTTCGACCACCGCTCGCAAGCACCAGAAACGGTCGGCGGTCGGGCGGGCCGGCATTCCCGACCAGGTGTTGCCGGTCGCGGAGGCGCGGCCTCGGTTCTCGGGGAAGCAACGGATTTCCCGCATGAGGCGCATGGCCCGATTGTAGAACACCTGCCTGTTCGCGGCGAGCGTGCCACCGGTCGGCTGCGGCGTTATTCAAGAGGGTTGCGATCGGTCGGCTCGATTCGCTGCCAGGAAGATTACGGCGCAAACGGCCAAGGCGGCGGTTTCGGTGCGAAGGACCGAGTCGCCCAGACCGATGAACCGGGCGCCGTTCGTCCGTGACTGGCGGATCTCCTCGGGCGACCATCCGCCCTCCGGACCGACCATGACCAACATGCGTCCGGGCAAGGGCTGGCCGTCCAGGATATCGCAGAGTTCACCATTGGGTGATCCCGGATGAGCCAGTGCCACGCAGTCGAACTGCGACCACAATTGGCAGCACTGCTGAAAGGTCATCGCGGCACGAACGTCGGGAAGCCATCTCCGCCCGCTCTGCTTGGCGGCTTCGATCGCACGACGCCGAAGACGCTCGACGCCGCCGGCTCCGGTGCGGGCCACGCTGAATTTGGACATGAGCGGCCAGATCGCCTCGACACCAAGCTCGGTACATTTCTCCACCAGGAATCCCTGGCGATGCGCCTTGGGAACGGCCACGGCCAGGGTGGTACGCAGGGGGGCGTCGAACGGGTACTCAATGACCGTCTCCGCGGTCACTCGAAGCCGTCGGCGGTCGGCCGATTCCACCTCCGCCTCCGCCTCCCGTCCGGCACCGTCGAAAACCACGACGCGCGCGCCCTTGCCGAGCCGGAGAACGTTGACGGCATGATGCGATTCCTCCGGTGAGAGGGTAAGGCTCCCTGAGGAAAGGACCGGACAATACAGCCGTGGGGGAGGCATGCGCTTCATCTTACGCCGTGTTTCATCGCGGGGCGCCTGAGAAATCGGTACAAGTCCTACATTATGAAATGCCACTCAGAGCTCCTGCGCTCAGGTTTCGGTTTTCGAGGACCGATAAACATGGGTCGGAAATCGTGAGACCTCGTTATTGCCCCATCGAAAGCGGCAGCGGAGTTTCCCATGCCGGATGAACCGAAGTCGCCGTCGCCCGGCGACCAGAATCGACCCGATCAGGCCCCGGAACCCTCAGAAGGGGGCGAGCAGGATCTCGATGCCCTGCTGGCGCAGGCGGCGGCTTTGGTAGATGAGGTCTCGTCCGATCTCGGGCGCGTCGACGCCGGAGGCGCCGAGCGTGATTCCCTCTCCGATCTGGACGCTGTCGGCGGCGAATCGACCACGGAAGCCGTGGAACGCCAGATCGGCGAAGTTGACGAGCTTCTGGGCCAAACGCGGCAGGCCCTTGGGCCGTCCAGCACGAAATCCCACACCGGGAAACTCGACGCCAATCTGGGCGATCCTCTCGAAGCTCCATCTGACTCCCCATCTTCCGGTGATGAGATTCCCGACTTCATGTCGGAGTTCACAAGGTCGGCGGAACCGGCCGACCCGTTACAGGAAGATAAGCGTGGAATCGGGCGGCCTGTCACGGAGGGTGTACAAGAAACAACGGATCACGATGGGATTGAGAGCATCGCCGATCAAAGTCGTTCCACGCCGGGCGGTGTCGAATCGGATCCGGGCGAAGAGTCTGCGGCCCGCGACCCCAAGCCCGGGCCCAAATCGGGGGTCGGGCGTATTTCTTCGTTCTCCAAGCCCCCGGAGCCCATCGATCCCGAGGCGATGTTCGACGATGATTCCATCCCATCGATCGAGGAGGAAGGTGAGGTTACAGCGGGCGGGGACGGCGCGTCCGAAGGGACGGAAGAGAGAGCTGCCGGGGGCTCCGCGAAGCGTGTGCTTCTCCGTTCGGCCGAAGGTCTTGCGCACTCTGCGGCAAACGCGGGCGTCTCGCTGGTGGAATGGGTGGATCGCCCACTGGCTCGCTCTGGTGACCGGGTCCGGGAGATCGTGGGTCTTTGCGCGTTGGCCACGGCCGCGACGGCGGTCATTCTGCTGATCGTGTCTTTATTTCGCTGAAAACGCGATATCATGGACTTGCCTGGACGTCGGGCAATTGCGGAATACCATTCCGTCTGTCGTGGATCAGTCCCCAGCAACAAGTTCTTTTTCCCGACCGTTGGGTCTGCCCGGGAGACTCGGCCGCGCGCTCAATACGACGTTTGTCGCCATCCCCGTGTTTCTGATTCGAGGCTACCAGTTTGCCATCCGGCCGCACCTGGTCGGACAGTGCAAGTTCTGCCCATCCTGCAGCGAATACGCCATCGAGGCCCTGCAGCGACACGGCGCCATTCGCGGCTCGATCATGACGGCACGGCGACTCATCCGCTGCCATCCCTTTTCGCGCGGCGGAATCGATCCCGTACCTTGAGACGAGAATCGAGTTGTTCGAATACCAAATCGTTCCGCCCCTCGTACGGACCGTGGATGGAAGGCGTCCCTTGCCCGCTGCGATCGCGCAGCCCTGCGGAGGGCATCTAACAGGGTGAGAATGATGGAGTGTTATGCGGCGGCGATGAAACTGGGGTGAGCAGAAACGGATTCCTGGGCAGGCAACTCCTGTGCGGTGCTATCTTTACACCAGCAGTTCCGGCATCTCCGACCCAAGTACCGGATCAACCAGGAGTAAGCCTCCTCTCGCGAAGCTCAACTCATGACGCTTGTGGGTTCTTCCCCCGCGTCGAATACATCGTATCCAAATACCCCGTCGGAGGTCAAGGGTACACAACCGCATGCCGATTCCCAGTCCGGAAACCCCGTGAATCTCTTTCTGATCGGCAATTACGCGCGTTTGGATCATCCCCCGTCAAGTAGTGCTGCACTCGGGTCGGACCGGGAAACGCGGTATCGTTCGATAAGTGATCGAATCTTGGGCTGGTCGGGCGCGAGCTCGAGAGACCGATGCCAATGTTCCAGGGCCTCTTCGCGCAGGTCGTTGCGGTCCGGTTGGGAGAGATAGGCCAGCATCTTGATCGAACCCAGTCCGGCGTGTGCTCTGGGGAGTCGCCAATCGCAAGCCAGCGCCCGGCGATAGCTCTCCGCGGCGGCATCCATTTCGCGCATGCGAAAGAGGCAATATCCCAGGGCCTCATGCGCTTCGGCGAGACGGTCATCCATGCGGACGGCCTGCTCCAAGGCCTGCCGTGCCAGCTTGAGCCGATCCTGCTTCATATAGGTCTTGGCGAGATTGACCAGCACCATCGGCTGCTGACTGTCGCGTTCAAGAGCTTCTCGATACGCCCTGACAGCTTCGTAATGTTTGCCCTGGGCGTCCAACGAAACGCCCAGGTTTACAAATGCTTCGGGAGTGGAAGGATCGAGTTCAATGGCCTTCTCAAAACGAACCACGGCCTGGGCGTAGTCGCCGCTCTGGTGGTAGCAGGTTCCAAGATTGAGCTGGGTTTGTGCGTCGTTGGGGCGCAGCTCCACGGCATGAAGATAGGCTCGAATGGCATCCACCAACTGATTGGTCAGTTGGTAGAGGCGGGCAAGGCTGAAGGTGTCGTCGAAGGACCGAGGATCGCGCCGGACGGCTTCCACGAATGCGTCAATGGCCCGCGTGTAGTCGCCCATCCGTTCGTAGAGGTTGCCCAGCCGGGAGTGAACGACGGCCAGTTGGGGGGCGACCTCGGCCGCAGCTTCGAATTCCGCCAGTGCTTCATCCAAGTGGTCCGCTTGGAGCAGCTCGTCTCCCCGTGCCACGTGGCGCTTGGCCTGGTGTTTTCGTACGACGGCACATCCGCTGAGGAGCAGGATCGACAGGATGGCTGCGGTTGAGAAGATGCGGCGACGGGTTGCCCCTGTGGCAATGGAACGCCAGGGCCGTCGCGGCAACGCAGTTCCGGTGACATTGCCGGCTTCGGCGGCGTGGCTGACGGGCGATCGTTCTTGCGACATCAAGCGAACCTCGTCGGAGCCGACAGTTCCATCCCCTGATGGGGAGAAGCTTCTCCAGCTCATATCTTCGGCACGGCGCATCCTATCAAACTAGTAATCCGCGGGACGAACGCAAGTGAGCGTCCGTGGTACAAGCGGGGGGATCACGGGTCGAATGGTGTCGCCGGGGTACTTGCTGGCAGGCGGAGAAACCTACGCGGGTTGAGGACACGCGGCGTTTACGATGCACTGCTCGAGAGCAGTGGCACACGAGCCAAAGGCAAGCGGCATTCGAGAGGCGCCGCCCAAGCGTAGGAGCATTGGCACACTGGACAAAGACGTTCGCGTGGGGCGGGACCCGGCCCGCGCCGTTACAAGGTGATGTGCTGGCCGTCGAAGGCGAGCTCCATTCCGTCGGGCAGCTCGTCATTGGTGTCTTCATGCATCAGCTCATGGGCGATGTGCGTGAAATAGGTTTTCCGGGCAGCAATCTGGGTTGCGGCGGCTACCGCCTGCTCGAGATTGAAGTGCGTGGGGTGGGGTGTGCGGCGGAGGGCGTCCAGTACGAGCACGTCGAGATCGCGGAGTCGTTCCATGGAATCGTCGGGTATGAAGCTGCAATCGGTGCAATAGGCAAAGCGTCCGAATCGAAATCCCATGACGGGTAACGGCCCGTGCATCAGCGGAATGGGGACAATACGTTCGCCGCGAACGTCGAAGGGCGTTTCATCGATGGTGATGAGTTCAAGGTTCGGGCGGCTGTGGGGCGAGTCCGGGGCGGGTTCGAAAGCATAGGCGAACATGCGGCGGATGCGATCGAGGGTGCGCTCGGTACCATAGCATCTTACCGTCTGACGCGTGAGCCAGTTGTACCGACGGAGATCGTCCAGACCGACGACGTGGTCGGCGTGGTGGTGCGTGAAGAGCACGGCATCGAGATGGTCGATGCCATTGGCCACGCATTGCAGGCGGAGTTCCGGGGCGGTATCGACGAGAATGCAGATGCCGTTCGTGCGGACCCAGATGCTGGGGCGCGTTCGCTTGTCGCGCACGTTGTCGGAAGTGCAGACATCACAGTGGCAGCCGATCATGGGCACGCCATGGGAAGTTCCGCTGCCGAGAATGATGACCTCTGTGTTGCTGCCTGATTCGCTCATCCCTGATACCGCTCTTCAAGGATGATACGGGACGTCCGGCAATCGAACCAGAGGACGTCCGGTTCGGCGCGCTTGTCCGGCGCCCTGATTGACCCCGCCCGGGGCCGCTGCTACGGTCGTTGTCGAAGGCAATTCGCAAGGATCGATCACTTGACGGACTGGCCAAATCAGCGAGGAAGCCGAGATCCTGGAAAGCCTCGGCTGTGGAGGACGAGGCGGGCCCGGAGCAGACGGCGGGTCGGCGAACGGCCGGGCATGGCCCTGATCGGGACGGTGGGGCTCGTGCTCGTTTCGGGTTGTGCGACTCCGTCAAGCTCTTCCATGCCGCGTGTGGGGGAATCGATCACGGCGGCGGAGTCCGGTGGTGATCGACAGGCGCAGCCGCGGCGATCGCATGGAAACGAGTCGGCCCGTTCGGACGCGCTCAGGGACGACGACGTCTTGGCGAGAATCGACGACCGGCCGATCGCCGTCTCTGAGTTCGTCGACGTTCTACTTCGCTCACACGGGCCGGCACTGCTCGAACAGATGATCGTACTGGTGGCGGCGGAACGGATCACGACGGAGCGCGGCCTGCATGTCACCCAAGCTGATATCGATGAGGAATACGATCGGGCCCTGCGGAAGCTGATCGATCCGCTGACGGCGATCACGGGTCGGGCGTATGACCGTTTATCGGCCGAGGACCTGCTTGTCCAACTGCTAGAAGATCGGAACGTTTCGCGTGAGGAGTACCTTCTGGCGATTCGCCGCAACGCCCTGCTCCGGCGACTGGCGCTCGACGAGCTGCGCATTACGGAGGATGATCTGCGCGGTGAGTATGGACGAGTGTATGGTGAGCGGGTTCAGGTGCGTCACATTCAATTGAGTTCACCGGTGGAGGTGGAGCGGATGTTGGATCGGCTGCGGGAGGGGGAGGATTTCGGCGCGTTGGCGCGACGGTTCAGTCTCAACTCGGCCGGGGCGCTGAACGACGGGCTCCTGGAGCCATTCTCGCGGCACGACGAATCGGTGCCGGAAGCGTTCCGCGCGGCCGCCTTCAGCGTGCCGCCGGGAGAGTTGGCGGTGCCGGTGCGGATCGGGCAGTGGTATCACGTTCTCAAGGTTGAGAAGCGCATTCCGGCGGAATCGCCGACATTCGAAGAAGTTCGACCCCTGCTGGAACGCCGGTTGCAGGACCGGCTCGTGGAACCGCGAATCGCACAGCTTCACCAGCGCCTTTTCCGGAATGCGCGGGTTTCAATCCAGTCTCCAGCCTTGCGGGAGGCGTTCGATAAGAAGTACGGACGCAACAGCCGATAGACCCCTGGGGGTTCAGTCGCCTTTGGAGGAGAACGTCGTGGCGGGCAGCACGTATCCCAGCATCCTCATGTTCGGCGGACCGGGTTCGGGGAAGGGCACGCAGGGCGTGATTCTGGGGCAGATGCCCAACCTGGTGCATCTGGCGATGGGCGATATCTTCCGGGGTCTGGACAAGCAGTCCGACATCGGCAAGGAGTTTCTTTCCTACTCCACGAAGGGCCTGCTGGTTCCCGACGAGTTGACCATTCGCGTCTTCCGTCACCACGTCGAGGAGAAGATCGGCGCGGAGGCGATCCGACCGGGTTACCATACGTTGATCCTGGACGGTATTCCCCGGACGACCAAGCAGGTGGAATTGCTGCGCGGCGTGATCGAGGTAAGACGGATCGTTTACCTGGTGGTGGAGGATCGCGAGGCGCTGATCACGCGACTGGCCAATCGCGCCGCCAAGTCAGGCCGTCCTGATGACGCCGACCGCAAAGTGATTCAAAACCGCCTCGAAGTCTACGATCGGGAAACCGCGCCCGTACTGCATGCCTATCCCGAGGATCTCATCCTGCGCATCAACGGCGATCAGCATCCGCTGGCGGTGCTGCGCGATATCGCCGGTTCCCTGGTTGATGTCGTTCCGGGCAAAATCTAGATACGGCGGCTGCGCTCAGACGTCTGGGGGGGCGTTATATTGTGGTCCCGCCCTGCGCGTATCGAATTGCCCCACGATCTGCCCCCTTGAATCAAGAAAGCAAGCGAGGCCCAAGGTCGCTGAAGAAGTCCGCGCCGCTCAATCCTGCGGCTCGCCGCAGTGCACTTCCCGGGTCGCTTTGTTCGTTGCCGTGCAAGAGGTAGAATGGCTGACGTCGCTTCTGCGCTGCATCGGGGTGCGGCCAACCCTTCCGCGCATCTCGGTTTTCGACGCGCGACCATCTGCAACGCGTCGCCCAATTGAAGGAGCCCGCCATGAGAGTCATCAAGAACAACTATGCATGCCTTTTCGTTGCGACAATGTTGCTGCTTTCGTCTCGTGTATCATTTGCGGCACCGGGGGACGTTGTCGGGTCGATTGCCTGCCCGTCTGCCTATCCATCCGGTCTCGCTTGGGACGGCAGTCGGCTGCTCCTTGCGGACTGGCGCACTTCGAAGCTGTGGCAAATTGATCCCCGTGACGGGTCGGTGACCCGTGAGTGGGATGCTCCCACACTCAAACCGCATGGACTGACGTTCGGCCAAGGTCTTGTCTGGGTCTCGGACGATCACACGGGACTCATTCAGGCACTTGACCCGGAAAGAGGCGTCGTCGAGCGGGCGTTCATGGCCCCGGCGGAGCAGGCGACCGGACTTGCATTCGCCGAGGAGACCCTGTTTGTCCTTGCGGGCGGGAAGGTCTACGAAGTCCTTCCCGAGGATGGGACGATTCTCCGGTACTTCGATGCCCCGGAGCCATCGGCCCGGTGCCTGGCCTTTGACGGGCACTACTTGTGGGTCAGTGATCGGATCAAGAACGAGATTTACATGGTCGAGCCCAGGGAGGGAAAAGTGATCGGCATCGTCGCCGCGCCCGGTCCATATCCGGCCGGTCTCACCTGGGCCGACGGATTCTTGTGGAATGTGGACCTTCAGAAGGGCTCCATCTACAAACTCGTCATTCACGACGATGAGATGTTTCAGGTTTTCGATACTCGTCGGGCAAGGGTGGAGTACACCTGGGCGCTCAACAACTACGGCCCCGGAACGGTCATGGACCTGAGGGTCAACGTAGGGCTGCCGGTGGACCTTCCGGAGCAGAAGCTTCTTGGTGCGGTCGCTTTCTCTCGTGAGCCCGCCAATCGCGTTGTGGATCAGTGGGGGCAGCCGTGCGCGACGTTCGGCTGGGAGACGGTGCCGGCGGGTTCCAAGGCCTCACTGGATTACCATGTCGACGTGGAAGTCTCGGCCATCCGGTACCTGATCATGCCGGAACGGACGAGGACACTGGATGCCATCCCGGACGAAATTCGGACGAGGTACACGGCCAATGGCTCGCGCTACCGGATCGATTCCCCCTTCATGCAGGATAAAGTCAGGGAGATCGTCGGCGACGAGAAGAACCCGTACTGGATCGCCCGGAAGATTTACGATTTCGTCATTGGTTCACTCGAATATCAGATGGTTGGAGGATGGGATGTTCCGGAAGTGGTCCTGAAGCGCGGCACGGGTTCCTGCTCGGAATATACGTATACGTTTATTGCCTTGTGCCGCGCCGCCGGACTTCCCGCACGGTATCAGGGCAGCATCGTCGTGCGGGGCGATGATGCGAGTATCGACGAGGCGTTCCATCGGTGGGCGCAGGTTTATCTGCCCGGATATGGCTGGGTGCCGGTCGATGCCAACCGCGGCGACAAGCCCTCGCCGGCCGATCAAGCGAGGGGATTTGGTGAGCTCGCCAATCGCTTTCTGATTACGACGCAAGGCGGCGGCGACTCGGACTTTCTTGCCTGGAGCTACAACTCATTCAGCAAATACAAGACGCAGGGTTACAGCAAGGTGGAGGAGGACACTGTCGGGTTCTGGCGCCCGCTGGACGAGCAAGGTAACGCTCCTTCCGGGGAAACGGAACAGCCGGGCGAGTGCTCCACTGTAACGACGAAGTAGCGGCCTCTTCCGTGCACGGTTCCGGCTTGAGGCGGCTGTTCGACAAAGATACGATTTCCGATTCGGGTCCATTCTCGTGATCTTTCTTGCCTCCCGATCTGAACGGAGCGGTACGGGCCTGCCCGGCTCGAGGAGCGACACACATGGACGGCGATGCTGACGCCGGGTCTGGGACGAGCGAAACGGTCGCATCGGCCGAGACGCTCGGTGCGGATCAGGTCATGTCCGGCGGGGTTCGGGTGCCGCCGCGGATCGGGAAGTATCGCGTCGTGCGGGTCATCGGTCAGGGTGGCATGGGCACGGTGCTCGAGGCGGAGCAGGAGAAGCCGCGCCGAACAGTTGCCCTCAAGGTTATCCGTCCGGGCGTCGCGACCCCTTCCATCCTGCGGCGATTCGAGCAGGAATCGCAGGTACTCGGCCGGCTTCAGCATCCGGCGATTGCCCAGATTTACGAAGCAGGCACAGCCGATGCAGGCCAAGGGGCGCAGCCGTATTTTGCCATGGAGTTCATCCAGGGTCGGCCGCTTGGCGAATACGCCGATGCCGCCCGGCTCGGTACACGGGACCGTCTGGCGCTGATGGCCCGAATCTGCGATGCCGTCCACTATGCCCACCAGAAGGGCGTGATCCACCGCGATCTCAAGCCCGGCAACATTCTCGTGGACGATCTTGGCCAGCCGAAGATTCTCGACTTCGGTGTCGCCCGAGCCACGGACTCGGACGTCCAGGTCACCACCATGCAAACGGACGTGGGGCAGCTCATCGGCACGCTGGCGTACATGTCGCCGGAGCAGGTCCTGGCCGATCCGACGGAGCTTGACACACGCAGCGACGTGTACGCTCTGGGTGTGATAACGTACGAATTGCTGGCCGGGCGTCTGCCGCACAACTTGTCACGGAAGATGATCCCGGAAGCGGCGCGGATGATTCGAGAAGATGATCCCGCGCCGCTGAGCACGTACAACAAGATTTTCCGCGGGGACGTGGAAACCATCGTCGGGAAGTCGCTGGAAAAGGACAAGCTGCGACGTTATGGCTCAGCGGCGGAACTGGCGGCGGACATCCGTCGCTATCTGAATGATGAGCCGATCGTCGCGCGCCCGGCGAGCACGACGTACCAACTCAAGAAATTCGCCAAGCGGAACAAGGGACTGGTCGGCGGCGTAATGACGGCGTTTGTCGTTCTGATCGCCGGAACGGCGGTCAGCCTCTGGCTGGCCGTGCAGGCCGATCGGGCGCGGGCTGCCGAGGCCGCGCAGCGAGAGCGGGCGGAGGCCAACCTGCACGCGGCCGTTGAGGCCGTGGACAAGTATCTCACGGAAGTCAGCGAGAGTCCGGAACTCAAGGCTCATGGACTTGAATCGCTGCGGCGCGGCCTGTTGGGAACGGCGAAGGAGTTCTACGAAGCATTTGCGAAACAGAGGTCAGACGATCCGGCACTGAGGCGTGACCTTGGTTCCGCCTACTGGCGGCTCGGGGATATTGATCGCGAACTGGCCAACAACGGCGCGGCTGAGGAATCCTACGCCAAGGCTCTTGCGATCTTCGACAAGCTGGATCAGAGCACAGAGGGCGGTCAGGCCGCCCTGCAAGACCGATTGTCCGTCCAGAACAATGCGGGCCTGGTTTACAAAGACACTGGCCGCATGAAGGAGGCGGAGCGGCTGTTCAGGACTGTGATTGCTGAAGGGGAAAAGATCGATCTCAAGAGCGCCGATCCCGCACTGCAGGGCGCGGTGGCCAACGCTTACGACAACCTCGGCACGATGTACGCGCTGTTGCAGCGGTGGCCTGAAGCAGAAGAAGGGCACAAGAAAGGCCTGGAGATTCGCAGGCGCATCTACCGTCAACATCCCGAAGTCGAACAATATCGAAGCGATGTGCTGGTCAGCGATGTGAACATTGGAAAATTGTACTCGATGACCAACCAGCCGGAGCTGGCCGAGCCGTACCTGAATGAGGCGGTCAGCCTGGGCCAGGCGCTTGTTGATGCGCATCCCGGTGTAGCGCTGTATCAGAATGCGCTCTCCGCCAGTCTGAATAACCTCGGAGGAGTCTACACACTGCTGGGGGACAACGTGAAGGCTGAAGCGACGCATCGCCGAGCCCTGGCGCTTCGCGAGGAGCTTGCCGCGGGTCACCCCGCCGTGCTCGAGTATTCCATTGACATCGCCGGCAGCTATACGAATCTGGGAGAGATCGCGGTGCGTGAAGGTCAAGGGGCCGGAGCGATGGAATGGCTGGACAAGGCCGTTTCGCGTCTCGCTGCGGTGCTCGAAAAGGAACCCCGAGAGGCGACTGCGCGATACTATATGAGCTATACGCAGTCCTGGCGAGCGAAGGCCCTGCAGTTGCTCGGCCGCTTCGACGACGCCGTCGAGGCATGGGACAAAGCCATCGAATACGACGACCAGAATGATGCTTCGTTGAGAGAGGGACGCGGCGCGGCCGTCGCACAACGAGATTCGTAAAGCGTTATCAGCGACGGATCATCGACGTCGAGGTCGGCACAAGTCTGCCGGGTACGGGATCAAGCCCACCAAACCACAACGCCGGCCGTGACCAGAAGCAGGATGGCGGCGAGCCAGCGGTAATTCCTGTGCCGGGGCGTACCGTGCAGATCACGGGATTCCTCGCGCCAGATGGACGGATGCCACATGTGTTGCAGCACGCTTTGCGGCGGAGGTTCGGTCAGATACGCCGTAAGAACGAAAACGGCGGCGCTGAAGAGGAAGGTCACGCCGCAACCATAGAGAAACTGGACCGACGTCCAGGCGAGCAAGTCATTGATGATCCACCATGCGGCGCCCACGGGCACGCACGCCGTAAGCGTGATCACCGCTGCGGGACAGTTGGCCCGCCTCCAAAACAGGCCGAACATGAAGATGACTACAACGGGCGGCGTCACGTAGGCCAGGAGGGACTGGGCGTATTGCCAGAGGGTCGGGAAACGGGCGATTTGTGGAGCCCAGGCAGCGGCGATGATCATAAAGGCGATGGTGGCGGCACGGCCCGTGTTCATGAGGGTCCGGTCGCTGGCGTGGGGTCGCAGCGTATGAACAAAATCCATCGTAAAGAGCGTGGACGCGGAATTGAGTATGGCCTCCAGGCTGGAGAATATGGCTGCGGCGACAGCAGCGAGCAGCACGCCGCGCAATCCGACGGGCAGTAGATCGAAGGCCAGCACCGGAAAGGCGAGGTCAGGTTTCTCGAGGGACGGGTACAGCGCGGCCGCCATGAGGCCCGGGAGCACAAAAAGGAAGAGATTGGGGATCTTGAGGGCGGCGGCGAAGAGTGAGCCCCATCGCGCGTGATCAAGCGACCTTGCTCCGAGGGCCCGCTGAATAATGGTCTGGTTCATGCACCAGAAGTAGATGCCGATCACCAGCACGCCGGTTACCAGCCCGGGCCAGGGCATCAGTGGATCGTTTGCGGGCTGAATGAGGTGAAATGCCTCGGGCGGCGACGCCTGGCGGACGGCCTCCCAGGAAGGAATTTTGCGCCAGGCGAGAAACGTGACCACGGCTCCGCCGATCAAAATCAGGGCGGCCTGCAGGGCGTCGTTGATAATAACGGCACCCAGACCACCGAAGAAGATATAGAGTCCTGTGATGAGAGAAATGACCGCGATGATGAGAAAGAGCGAAAGGTTCGGGTAGACGGCCTGGACGACCAAGGCACCTCCGTAAAGCCCGACCGCGGCGTCAATGAAGATGTTGGCGAGCAACAGGAAGCCGGAGAACGCCAGGCGGCAACTACGGCCATATCGATGTTCGAGGTATTGGGGTGCCGTAAATACGCGCTGCTTCAGATAAAGCGGAAGCAGAAAGACGACGAAGCACACGAGGATGACGGCCGGGAGCCATTCGTAGTTGTAGACGGCGATGCCGCTGTGATAACCGCTTCCGGCAAGGCCTACGAAGCTCGCTCCGCTCATGTTGGCGACGTAAAAGGACAGGCCGATGACGGGCCAGCGCAGCTTCCGCCCCGCCAGAAAGTACTGCTCGGAACCCGTCTGTGTCTTGCGCGCGAAGTACCAACTGAAGAGGATCCTTGTCCCGATCACATAAACGACGAGAATCCACACATCCACAGCGCTGACATGTAGCGTTGGCATGCGCCGAGTTTACTCGGTCATTTCCGGCGGTCCAACCGCAATGAGGTCGCCTTGTGTGGAGAGCGCACCATCGTGCTGGCGCGCTCTCCGAATCGGGGTTCTCGTGTGCGCGGGCAGAGAGAAAGAGTAGCCCCTGCGCTACTCTCTCCATCCATATAGGGTTTCGCAGGGGCGTTTCTGAGGGACGGTCTGTGCTTACCGGAAACAGTCAGGGTCGGGGTGATCAGAAGCAGCCTTCCTTGACCTCCTTGGCAACCAGATCCTTGAGCTGATTGACGCTCTGCTGTTCCTGATTCTTCAGTTGTGTCCAGAACTCACGAATCTGCGACTTTCCCTCGGCGTTGTTGATGTACTGGTCCATGCGCCACACCGCATCCAGGCGCTTGTCCAGCTCCTGAATCAGATCATGGTCGTGATCTGCACAGCCCTTGGTTGCTCCGATCTTCTCGTATTGCTTCTCCGCGGTCTTCACGATTTCTTCTCCTTCTCGTGGATGTAATGGTCCTCCATTCACAAGAGAATTATCCGACAAAGGGCTGATCGGAGGTGAAAATCGGGATGAGCGGAGCGTAATCCGGTGCAAGATTGCCCCGATGCAAGACATGCGTCGCGGGGGCTTCAGGCGTTCTCAGCAAGGGCAAGCATCAGCCATCTCTCTATATTCCGTCGTTGGGAGGCGTGAGCACAACGGAGACAGCAAATCGTCGTCGCAGTACCAACGGGCGGAATCAAGCCCCGAACTTGGCGAGCCGGCCGGCGTGGGCGAGCGCCAGGCGCATCAGGTGGTGTGCGGGGAAGCGCGGACCGAGCGCCCCGGATTGGCACGCTCTCTCACCAAAGGTCTCCACGGTATCGGGCCGGGCATTGGCAGCACAGAGCAGGGCCGGCACGGGATGCCAGCTATGCGCCTTCAATTTCGCGGGCGTGGAATGATCGCCGGTCACGAGGATGACATCCGGGGCGAGGTCGAGGATGTGGGGGAGCGCCTGGTCGACCTTCTCGATCTCGCGCACTTTGCGATCGAAGTCGCCGTCCTCACCGCTGCTGTCGGTGCGCTTGTGGTGGAAGAAGAAGAAGTCGAAGTCATTCCAGTGCTGGCGGGCGGTTTGCGCCTTTTCTTCGATGGTCGTTCCAGTTTTCAGGGCCTGCATACCGACGAGCTTGGCGACACCGCGGTACATGGGATAGTCGGCCAGGGCGGCGGGTCGGAGGCCGAAGACATCGGGAAAACCAGGCCAGTCGGGGAGTCTGGCGAAGCCGCGCAAGAGCACCATATTGGCGGGGTGCTGATCGTGCAGCGCCTGGCGGGCCTGCTCGACGAATCGGCGGAGGTGGTCGGTCGTCGCGGCAGCTTCCTTGGAATTGCCGGTGGTGTGCGGTTCGAGCGGCTTGACTCCCGTGCGCTGCGGATCGGTGTCGCCCAATTCGTCGGAAAGACCGTCGCCCCGAAGCACGACCAGGAAACGGTGCTCCTTGACGGTCTCCACGAACAGCTCGACGCCTGGAATTCTGATCTGGCGTAGTCGCTCGCACAGCGCCTCGTTTTGCTCGGTGCTGATGCGCCCGGCCCGGCGGTCCGTTACGCGACCCTCGTCGTCCACCGTGCAGAAATTTCCGCGAGCCGCCACGTCGCGCTGGGTAAGCTCAAATTCGCTCCCCAGCGCTGACAACACGCCGCGGCCGATTTCGTACTCGACCGGATCATAGCCGAACAGGGCCAAATGCCCGGGGCCGCTGCCGGGCGTGATGCCGGTGCCGACGGGTTCGTGCAGGCCGCAGATGCCGCGGCGGGCCAGTTCATCGAGATTGGGTGTACGGGCGGCTTCGAGCTCGGTCGGCCCGTCAGGCTGTCGCGGGAGCCCGCCGAGGCCGTCCATCACAACCAGAACAACATGCGTTTCGCCAGACTGCCGGAGCTTATTCACCAACGCGAAGCTCGATTTCATGTGCTTTATCCGTGTGACCGATCAGGCCGCCTGTCCTTTGGCACCTTGTCGGAAGAGTTCGTTGACCTCCTTGGCTGTCGTCTCGGGAATCGCCTGATTGCGGAATGCCCAACCGGTGCCTCCGATCCTGAGCCTTGACTGCTACCGCAATTTCCTCCCGCTATGAACTTGCTACGACCACATTCTGCGGATCGCCACGCTGAAAGGCGCCAATGTTGTGCACTGTCACGTCGATGATGCGCTGCACCGCCTCCTTCGTGCAGAAGGCCGTGTGAGGCGTGATGTACACGTTTCGCTGCCTCAGTAGCACGTGGTCGGCCAACAACATTTCCAGGTCGTGCTCTTTCTGGAACATCGAGTGCAGCAGCTCGGCTTCCTCGCGGACCGTCGGTTCCTCAGGGAGTACATCGAGGCCGGCGGCCAGGAGGCGCCCGTCTGCGAGGGCCTGCATCATCGCACGGGTGTCGACCACGCTGCCGCGGGCCGTGTTGATCAGAACGGTTCCGCGCTTCATTTGGTTGAACTGCTCGTGCCCGATCATGTGCTGCGTTTTGGGCGAGCCGGGCACATGAAGCGTAATGACGTCGGATTTGCCCAGCAGATCGTTAAGCGACTTGTACTCGAATCCCAGCTCGCGCGCCAGATCGTCGCGCTGCCTGGTGTCGAAGGCCACGACGCGCATTCCGAATCCCAGAGCGATGCGGATGACGTGCTCGCCGATGCTGCCGGTGCCGATCACCCCGATTGTCTTGCCGGCAAGGTCGAACCCGCGGAGACCCTCGAATGAGAAATCGCCTTTCCGCGTGCGATCGATGGCATCGTGAACCTTGTGGCTGATGGTCAGGAGTAAGGCGAAGACGTGCTCGGCAACCGTATTCTCGCCGTAGTTCGGCACGTTGCAGATGGTTATTTTGCGGGCGGCGCAAACATCCGCGTCGATATGGTTGATACCGGTGGAGCGAGTGCTGACGAGCTTGAGCTGCGGTAGCTTCTCCAGCACCGGTGCGTCGAGCTGGGAGTAGATGAAGGGAACGGCAACCTCGATGTCACTGAATTCCTCCGCGTTCCTTCCGCGAAGTGGCTCCCGGGTCAGGCGCACATCGTGGCTCTCACTGAGCCGCTCGAGTCCCTCCCGTTCCCATGATTCAACTTCGAATACGCCGATTCTCATCTCAACCTCCCGATGTCGGAGGGGCTCGCCCCCGTCCGGGAGTGAATATGCCGTTGCAGAATGAACACGAAATGGAAGCCGGATTGATCGCGCGTAATGAGCCAGCGTCGCAATCCGTTGTCCGACTTCCCATGAGGGGCGCCGTGAGCGCGGCCGTGCGGGCGGCGCAGCAAACGACCCTAACCGGTGTGGTCAATGACGTACGGCAGGCCGCGGCGAAGATAATTACTGCACAAAGTAAGTCGGCGTGCGATCGGAATTCAAGGTCGCAGGCGGCTTGCCGGAACATCCGATAATCGTCTGAAATAACGATGGTTGCGATCATTGGAGCAGCGCGCTTTGCAGGGTGCTCCCGTTGGATTATACTTCGTGGACGATATAAATCCGGGCGCTCGGAGAATCGCTTTGACCAACGAACTGACCGTCGAGGAGGAGATCGTACAAGCCCTGCGGGGGATCATTCGCGGCGTAGATCATCATTCCCGGCAACTTTATCACGCCGTGGGGTTGACTTGGCCGCAGCTGGCCACGCTTCGCGCCGCGTCACGATTGGGGCCGTGTTCCCTATCCCGCCTCGCGAAAGAGATGCGTCTGAGCCAGGCGACGTTGAGCGGAATCATTCACCGATTGGAAAGCGCCGGATTCATTGAGCGTCGGCCGCACGATACGGACGGGCGCAGCACGGCCATCTCGGTGACATCGGGCGGCCTGAGCGCCCTGCAAAGTGCGCCGTCTCTTCTGCAGGATCGGTTCCGTGCGGAACTGGGAAAGCTCAAGGACTGGGAGCGGCTTCAGACGCTGGCCTCTCTGAAGCGGATTGCCGAGATGATGGATGTCGATACGGCTGACGCGTCCCCCATCCTGGCGATCGAGCCGATTCCCGGCCCCGCGCCCAGCGGTCCAGAGACAACTTTCGAGAAGACACCCGATAGCCGTGTTCGCGAGAACAAGAATCGACGCCGTCCCGCGGTGGGACACACGACGTAGAACTTCAGGGAAGCCCTGGAAAGGTAATGAATGCTTACACACACAAAACCGACCTCGGACGTCTGTTCACGGAGAAACGGCAGGGATGCCCCGATTATTGCCCTGCCGGAACCGAGTCTATCGCTATCACAAGACGCCGAGTGGTGTGTCGTTAGGCAAGGAGGCTCGTGGCGGCAGATCCGGTTCCATGACTACGCGGAGATATACGGGATACCGGGGCTTTACGAGAAGCTGTTCTACGACATCCTCAAATGCAATTCGCCCCAGGTTGTATGCGGGCTGCTGTCGGCCGAACTTCGGTCTTCGGGGTCGCCGCCGAGCAATCTTCGTGTGCTGGACGTCGGCGCGGGAAACGGGATGGTTGGCGAAGAGTTGGCACGCATGGGTGTCGAGTTCATTGTGGGCACCGACATCATTCGGGAGGCGGCGAGCGCCGCGAAGCGCGACCGGCCCGACGTGTACGCGGACTACCAGGTCGCGGACCTGACTGACCTGGACGCGCATCAGAGCAGGAAGCTGAGGAGTCACTCGTTCAACGCGATGACCTGTGTCGCGGCGCTGGGGTTCGGGGACATTCCCACGGCCGCATTTGTTACCGCTTTCAATCTGGTCTGCGACGGGGGCTGGGTCGCCTTCAATATCAAGGAAGATTTCCTGAACGGAAACGACCGGTCGGGGTTCTCGGGACTCATCCGGACCGTTGCCGATCGGGGCGACTTCGAGATTTGCAACCAGAAGCGCTACCAGCATCGGCTCAGCACGAGCGGTGAGGCTCTCCATTACGTTGCGGTCGTGGGTCGTAAGCGTCGTGACATCAACTAGTCCAGCCGACCCGTGGAGTTCCTGGAACAAGGGAGTGTTCGCATGAGCACTTTTGAGCATGACATTATTTCGATGGAAGAATTGCGGGCCGGTTTCGGGAAGGATCTGCTCGCCGAGGCCGAGGTTGTCATCGCCGTGGATGCAGACTCTCGAGAGGAAGTGCTGCACGGAAAGTGGGATTGGGAGATCGCGGCCGGTACCGCACATGAGACAGACCTCTCCGTAGTCCGCGTCGAACTGGAAGCCGCAGACGATGTCGATGAGCTCAAGGAGATGATCGAGGTTGCCCAAACCGGCGGCGAGATCGAAGGCGATGCGGATGCGATCGACCAAGACGATGAATAATCGCCATTGCAGCTCCAGCACATCACGTAGGAGGGTCTCCTCCAGATGATCTTGGGCCAACACTGTGAGCTACCAACCGTCGTAGCGAACCGATATCGAGGCCAACGTATTCCCTGAGCGTTCAGCGCGACCCTCTCCGAACACCGATTTCGGCCGCTGCGCTTTCCGTTCCTCGATTCCCTGCGGCTGCCTGCTGTCGGAATGCGCGCTTTCCAATCATGCGTCGTAATTCAGGGTCCACGTTCAAGCCGATGGGTCTCGCGAGACACGATCGTCGGTCGATCGCAATGCGGCGGGGAAGAACGCACATCATGCCGTCTGCACGGAGGGTGTTTGCTGCAGCGAGGCGTCGTCGAGCGCCTGGGACAGGGCCTTTCGGACCCTGTTCGCCGCTTCTTCGTCGAACTCCCTGGCTGCCTCCATGACCCCGATGGCAGCGGCGTTCACTGCCTTTTCGGGCGTCATGAAGAGGTCCGCCGATTGGGCGGCTTCGAAGGCTTCTGCAATCGCCAATTGCGTCACCGCCGCAAGGTCACCACCTGCTTCGTAGGTCGCATGCATCAGGCCCTTGGCGCTCTTCTGAACGGCGATCGCCGGGTCCACTCCAAGCTCCTCCGCCCCGCGTAAGGCTCCCTGCAGGATGCCGCCCGCGGGTGCACGTCGGAAGCGAAAGAAGAGGGCCAGCCCCACCAGCAATGTGACGAGGGTGAGCAGATTTGCACTGATGAGAACGGCATCACGAAGGTACCAGCCGTACAGTGCCCAGAGGCAGACGCCGACCGCGAACTGGCCGAGCGTCCCGAGGCTTACATCCCCGACGGAACGCCGCCGCCACATCTTGAGAACCTGCGGCAGGAAACCAAAGCTTGTCAGCAGGGCCGCAGTCGAACCAATGATCGTCCAGTAGACATGCGACATCGTGCGTTCCTCTTATTTCTCCGGAGACGGGTCGTCCGGGGAATTCTGCTTGCGCCCATACAGATTCGTCAACTCCCGCAGTCGGTCGCTCACCTCGGACGTCACGGCGCCTGCGTGGAGTCGCCACTCCCAGTTACCGGATGCGCTCCCGGGGCGATTCATCCGAGACTCGGTACCCAATCCGAGCAAATCCTGCATCGGGACGATCGCCGTGTTGGCTACCGACGCCAACACGAGGCGGATGAAATCCCAGTGAATCTCATGCCCGTCGCTGCCAACGTACTCCATGGCGAGCCGGCGTTCTGCTTCGATCTCTTGCGGTGTCTGGGTCGTCTGTGAACCCGGTTCCGCAGTGAACCACCCGGCCGTCGTGTTATGATCGTGCGTTGCGGTATAGGCCGCGCACTTCTTGTCGTAGTTGTGAGGCTTGTAATCCGCGGCCTTGGGATCGTTTCCAAACGCCATCTGCAAGATCCGCATGCCCGGAAAGCCCATCTTGTCACGGAGTTCATCGACGTCCGGCGTGATGACGCCGAGGTCCTCGGCGATGACGTCGAATTCGATGCCGAGGCGTTCGAGCGCTTCGGCCACGGCGTAGAACAACTGCGCCCCCGGGCCCCTCGCCCATCGGCCGTTGGTCGCTGTTTCCTCGCTCGCGGGGACTTCCCAGTACGCCTCGAAGCCGCGAAAATGGTCAAGGCGGACGACGTCCGCCAGCGCAAAGTTCATCCGAAAACGCTCGATCCACCACTGAAATCCGCGCTCGGCCATGGCCTCCCAGCGGTAGATCGGGTTACCCCATCGCTGACCAGTGCTACTGAAATAATCGGGCGGTACGCCCGCGACGACGATGGGATCCCCCTGTTCGTCCAGATGGAATAAATGGGAATTGGCCCAAACCTCTGCGCTGTCGTAGGCTACGTAGATCGGGATGTCGCCAATGATCCGTATGTTCCGCTCGTGGCAATAGTCCTTCAGGGCGCACCACTGTTTGAAGAAGATATACTGAAGAAATTTTCGAAACTGGATTCGATCGGCCAGCTCATTTCGCCACCGAGCGAGCGACGCCGTAACATGGCGGGCCGCGCTCTCTTCCCATTCCGACCAGACCCGCTGTTCATGAGCTTCCTTGAGGGACATGAATAAAGCATAATCCTCGACCCAGAAGGCGTTCCGCTCGCAGAAGGAATAGAAGTCGGCCGGGAGCCTCCCGGACGATTCCTGGCGGAATTGCCGGTATGCCTTTTCCAGCAGATCGTACTTGTAATGAATGACGCTTTCATATTCGACCCGGCCTTCGGAGAACCGCGGTCGGTCTTTCAGGTCCTCGGCAGCCAGCATCCCCTCTTCTCTCAGCAGGTCCGGGCTGATCAGCAGGGGATTGCCGCCGAAGGCCGAGAAAGACATGTAAGGAGAATTGCCATAGCCGGTTGGCCCCAGCGGCAGGACCTGCCAGAGCGATTGGCCTGTCTTTTCCAGCAGGTCCACGAATCGATACGCCTCGGGACCGATGTCGCCGATTCCATGCGGACCGGGCAACGACGTGGGATGTAGCAGGATTCCACTGGCTCTTTGGTTCAACATGGCTGCGGACCTTTCATGGGTCGGGATCGAGCTCCAGGGTACGCTGTGAGGAGACCTCAATCCATGGTCAATGATCGTCTCTTGCTTAACATGAGCAATCTTCGAGATAACAACGCCGTCATCATCATGTGGTCAGGGCTTGAATAGACTTGGAAGTAATGAATCCAGAACCTTGCCGCGAAGAAATCCTGTTGTAACCGTCCCGTCATTCGGCATGTCGGTAATGGGAACAGCAATGATTGCTCCGCGCGATAATTGGAAAAGGTAGACCTCTCGGGGAAGCTCATCATTTCAAAAGCAATGGACACTCCAAAGGACAAGCGATGGTTCCTTACTTATGATGGCTGGGATCCACAGGCGCAACCGCTGCGGGAGGCGCTTTGCACGCTCGGGAATGGATATTTCGCTACTCGAGGCGCTGCGGAAGAGGTCCAGGCCGGGGGCAAGCACTATCCGGGTACTTATCTCGCCGGGGGATACAACCGTGTCGAGAGCGAAGTATCGGGCCGGATCATCGAGAATGAAGACCTGGTGAACTGGCCGAATTGGCTTTGCCTGAGCTTTCGAATTGGGGACGGTCCGTGGCTAGGGATCGATTCCGTAGAACTTCTGGATTTTCAACAGGCGCTCGACCTGCGTGCCGGCGTGCTTGAGAGGATCATCCGAATACGGCATGAGGACAATCGGAAGACCAAGCTTGCCAGTCGCCGGATCGTCAGCATGGGCCAGCACCATCTGGCGGCAATCGAGTGGACATTGATACCGGAAAACTGGAGTGGCGAGATCGAGATACGGTCTGCACTGGACGGCACGGTTGTGAATGATGGGGTCGAGCGCTATCGAAAGCTCAATGGTAAGCACTTGGAAGTCGTCGCATCCGGTCAAACGGGTGAAGACGGCGTGTGGCTCGAAGTCCTGAGCAACCAGTCCAACATCCGCATGGTGCAGGCCGCCCGGACGCGTGTTTTTCGTGAGGACGACCTCGCCAGCGTCCGGCGCCATACGCCGGATGAGGAGGGTATCGCACAGCAGCGGCTCTTCGCTGAATGCGAGCGTGAAAGGCCCCTGCGGGTGGAGAAGACGGTTGCGATATTCACTTCGCGCGATTTCGCAATCAGCCATCCCCGTATCGCGGCCTGCAACGCGATTGCCGAAGCCGAGCCGTTCGGCGTGCTCTTGGATTCTCATATCGGAGAATGGGCCCATCTCTGGAATCGGGCCGACATCACGATCCGTGATGAGGACAGCTGGCCGCAGCTCGTGCTGCGATTGCACATCTTCCACCTGCTGCAGACCGCTTGTTTTAATTCAATCGATCAGGATAACGGTGTCCCGGCTCGAGGGTGGCATGGCGAAGCGTACCGCGGACATATCTTCTGGGACGAGCTGTTTATTTTTCCGTTCCTGGATCTGCGGATGCCGGAACTGACACGGGCGCTCTTGATGTACCGCTATCGCCGTCTGCCCCAGGCTCGACTCGCGGCGAAGGCGTCAGGCTTCCGCGGAGCCATGTTCCCCTGGCAAAGTGGAAGCTCCGGACGCGAAGAGAGCCAGGTCCTGCACCTCAATCCCGAGTCGGGTCGGTGGATACCCGACAATACCCACCGGCAACGGCACATCAATGCGGCGATTGCGTACAACGTGTGGCAGTATCTGCAAGCGACGGACGATATGGAGTTCCTCTCGTTCTACGGAGCGGAGATGCTGCTGGAAATCGCTCGATTCTGGGCCAGCATGGCAAGCTACAACGCGGAGCGGGACCGATACGAAATTCACGAGGTGGCCGGTCCCGATGAGTTTCACACGCGGTATCCTGGCAGCGAAAGCCACGGTCTGAACAACAATGCGTACACGAACGTCATGGCGGCATGGAGTATTCGTGCCGCCTGCCGGGCGTTCGCGTGGCTGGCCGAAGACCGAAAGGAAGAGGTGACCAGGAAACTTCAGCTCACGGACGACGAGTTTCAGCGATGGGAAACGGTGAGCCGAAAGATGTTCGTCCCGTTTCAGGACGATGGCATCATTTCACAGTTTGAAGGGTACGAGCAGCTGGAGGAGTTCGACTGGGAGGCGTACCGCGAGAAGTACGGTGACATCCAACGACTGGATCGGATCCTGGAAGCCGAGGGCGATACGCCGAATCGCTACAAGGCCAGCAAGCAGGCCGATGTGCTCATGCTGTTCTATCTGTTCTCAGCCGAGGAGTTGCAGGACATCTTCGAGCATATGCATTACGAATTCGATCCTCAGCAGATCATTCCCAGGAACGTCGATTACTACATGGCTCGAACCTCGCACGGTTCGACGCTCAGTCGCGTGGTCCACGCGTGGGTGCTTGCCCGGAGTGATCGCCAGCGGGCGTGGCAACTGTTCCGGCACGCCCTGGAAAGCGACATCACCGACATCCAGGGAGGCACCACGCCGGAAGGCATCCACCTCGGTGCGATGGCCGGCACCGTGGACGTCATCCAGCGATGTCACACCGGTCTCGAGATGCGTGACGATGTGCTCTGGTTCAATCCGTGCCTGCCCGAGGAGCTGGGGGGCGTGAGTCAGCGGATTCGCTATCGCGGACACTGGCTGCAGGTCGATCTGACGCGCGAAAAGCTCACGGTTCGCTTTGAGCACGGTTGGTCCGGTCCGGCGAGAATCGGTTTCCAGGATCAGGTCCATGTTTTCCACGAGGGCGATCAGCGGGAGTTCGACCTTGCCCCTCCGACCGACGCGGGATGTTCAAGCTGAACCCGGGCGTCTTGCGAAAGGACGCCCAAGCGGCAAGGCGGCCGCGCATTCATTGTGCCGGAAGGGCAGCTTCCGGAGGGCGCCACGGTCGGGGCGTTGTATCGATTCTAATAGTTTGAATCTCTTCGATGCTGCGCCGGTCAGTTGGCTTCCGCCCATCGTCTTAATCGAGGCACCGCAAGCTCCTGGAATAACGTACGTACGGAAGCCGTGACGGGAATGGCGAGAATCAACCCGATTACGCCCGCCAGGGCACCTCCCACCAGTAGCGAGACCAGTACGACGATCGGATGCAGCCGTGTGGATTCCCCCTGCACCAACGGCGTGATCACCCACGTTTCCAACGACTGCGTCACCAGGTACACCAGTGATGGCGCCAGCAGCACATCAAAGAAGCTGAACGCCTGGTCGCCTGCAAGTGTTTCTGCTCCCTGAAGGAGCATGGCCAGGATCCAACCGGAACACTGCCCGTAGGGAATGAGACTGAGCACGCCGCCGACAAGACTCACCACGAACCAATACGGAACACCGATAAGGGAGAAGCCGACGCAGAAGCCCATCGTCGTGAAGACCGCCACGACCAGCTGGCCTCGCACGTAGCCGCTGAACGCCGCGTCGATCTTGGAGAGCAGTTCCCAGATTCGGTCGCGGCGAGTCGAAGGCAGGTATTCACGGAAATCTCTCATCCGATCGAAACGAGCGGAGAAGAACACGAAAAGGATCGGAATGAGGATGCCTGCAACGACGAGATACCCGGCCGATCCGATCACGCCGCCGAGAACACCGAACACGTGCCCCGCACCGCCGATCGTGCTGCGGAGAACCGTTCCAGGATCGACAGATTCCAGTGCCGCGGCGGGACTCGGGAGGTTTTCAGCGTCCGGCAGGTACTGACGCAGCTTCTCCCAGTACACCGGCGCCTTTTCGGATAACTGGTGAACCTGCTCGACGAATCGGGGCATCAGCCATGTCCCGAAGGCGGCGAGGCCCGCGATGAGGAGCAGGAGAATCGCCAGTGCCGTCAATGTACGCGGATACCTATACCGCGCACGCAGACCCGTAACGACCGGATCAACGACATAGGCCAGGGCGATCGCGACGAGAATCGGGAACAGCACGCCGCGCAGCATGTACGCAGCCCAAAGCAGACCCAACGCAAGGACGAGGATGATCACCTCGCGAAGGGCTGCGATTTCCCACAGGTGCAGCGTTGCCAGGGATCGGCTTCGCTTTTCTGGCTCGTGCATGGATGGCTCTGCAAAACCTTTGCGGCGTGCCCTTGTCTGCATGGAGCCTCTCGTGCTTCACGTTCTCAGGCTCCGCCAGACTTCTCCAGTTGCCGGTACAGATGGTCCACATCCTCTGCCCGACAAAGCTCCGACCCCGGCGTCATCACCGCGGCCGCGCCTGCGGACACACCGTATCGAACAGCCGACCGAACGTCCATCCCTCTCGCCAGCCCCAGCACCATCGCGCCCATCATGCTGTCGCCCGCACCTACTTTGCTGCGGATCGGTACGGAAGGAGAACGAATGCGATCAATGCCCTCCGAGGTCGCCAGCATCACGCCGGCCGCGCCGAGGGAAAGCACGAGCACCTCGCAGATCCCTTCCGAAATGACCTTTTTTGCCAATTTTTCCTGCTGGGACTCGGATTCCAGGGATTCGCCCGTCAGGTGCTGGAACTCATTCACGTTGGGTTTGATCAGATAGGCGCCCGTCTCGGCCGCGCGAGAGAGGGCGGGTCCGCTCGTATCCAGGAGAAATTTCGCTCCGATGTTTCGTGCCACACGGCCGACACGAGCGTAGAAGTCTTCGGGTACGCCGGGTGGAAGACTGCCACTGCAAACCACGAAATCGAACTCTTCCGCCTCCTCAATTCGTGACAGGCACGCATTCCATTCCGATTCGCTCAATCGCGCGCCGGGCATGCCGAAACGGTACTGGTGCTCGGTGGATCGTTCAAAGACCGTGAGGTTTTCCCGCGTCCAGCCCTCGATCGGAACGTGCGTCAGTTCAATGCCTTCCTCCTTGAGAAGGCTCTGGAGCATCTCGCCCGTGGGTCCGCCGGCCGGACAAAGTGCCTTCGATGTTCCTCCGAGTTTGTGAATGGCCCGCGATACGTTGATGCCCCCGCCTCCGGGCTCTCGTACCGGAGTTTCGCAGCGCAGCTTCCGCTCTGCTGCGACGTCCCGGATCCGCGTGGACTTGTCCACGGCGGGATTCATGGTCACGGTGAGGATCCGCTCCACGCACCATTCCTTTCATGGCCTATTGGTCCGTCGGCCTGCCGTACGCATCGTACAATCGTGTCTCGTACGCACGGTTGATCGGCATCGCCGGATCATAAGCCGGTGCATCCTTGATCTGCTCGCTGGTGACGTCGACGAATACCTGCGCCTGGCTCCAGTTGACGCTGTCGATCCACTTCGGTGACAGGAGTACACGCTTGCCGGGCAACCAGTTTCGCGTATCCACGACCACGTAACGGATGCCCCAGCTGCCTTCCTCTCCAATCAGATCGTCGAGGTGACCCTGCACGCCGTCGCGCGTCACGATGTGATAGCCCGAGACCTCGCGGAGACTTCGCAGGTGGGGATCGCCGTTGGACGATGCGTGCGCCTTTTCCCTGTAGCCGGCCGCTTCCTGCGGAGGAATGACCGGTGGATCGCGCATCGCCCAGTACGTCGGCCACGCGTAAAAGGACGCGAGCCGATTCTCCTCCTGCCGCGAAACCGGCGGGTCGGCGTTGACCGCCGGAGCCTCCTTGATCCGATCCCGCGTGAGCCGGACACGGATCTGCTGAGAGGACCAATCCGCACGGCCGACCGCCACAGGCGAGATTAATACCCTTCGACCGGGCAGCCAGGTTCCCGTATCCACAACAAAATAGCGAAGGGTCCAGTACTTATCATCGAACAGGAGGTCGTGTATCGAACCGATCTTGCCGTCGATGGCGTAGAGTGCGTAATTCCGGAGATCCGAGAGACTTCTCAACATGATGCCGTACTCCTCGCTTGTGAAATCCAATGGGCGCAAGAGCATGGCCTTCGGACTTCCACAGGGAGGGTAGGATCGTCTGATGAACCGGGCTGTAATGCGATATGAAGCCGATGTAATCAGCCGTGCAGGTCAGCGATCGAGAAATGTCCGCAGCTCCATCACCGAGCCGGATTTCGGCTCGGGATGCGCGTCGTGTATTCGAACTCGGCCGGGGGATGCGCTGATCGGAATCACTCCGCTGGAGCACTCGGGTCGGACACCGTCATCCTCGGGCTGCCTATCTCAAGGCGCTGAAGCGGATCGTGGCGAGGCTGATCGTCGAAGTTGGTCCGCAGCAACCGGGCAAGCAGCCGCATGCTCGAGTTTCCATTGAGCTGGTGGCGCGGCCGTTTCCGGGACACGATCGTGCTCGTCGCATTCTCGGGTTCCAGGAGTATCAGCCCGGCTCGTGCGAGGGCCTCTTCCACGCGCTTCGGGGTGGAATCATCTACGCGCAGGTAGAGGGCAGGCTCGTCGCCGTCGTCGCGGACGCACGCCCCGATGGCGCTGATGACTTTGGCGCCGACCTCACGCAGTGCGTTGAATGCAATGGCGAGGTCGTCGTTGTGCTCGAGGAGGGCGACCTCCACACAGCTTCCCTCACGGTCAAGACCGAGCAGCCTGGACATGACGAGCAATAGATCGGCCCGGGTGATGATGCCCTCCACGCGGTTCTGACTGTCGACCACGATCAAACTGTCGACGTGCTTCTCGCATACCAGACTCACGGCGCTGGTCATCGACGCGCCGGAGCTGAGCGTGACGGGTCGGCGCAGCATGACGTCCGCAACGCTGCACTCGGCAAATCGCATGTCCTGGCAGGCGGCCTGGAGCAGCTCGCGGTGGGTGACTACACCAGTAAGTCTGCGTTCGTCGTCGACCACCGGCAGATGGCTGATACCGAAACGTTCCATGAGACGCACGGCCTCGTTCAGGCGGGCACGCGAGTCAATAGTGACGGGGTTCGGCGTCATGTGGTAGCCTATTCGCATTGGTGCTCCCTCCTTGATGATTCGCGTCGCAGCATCAACGAATCTCCTGGTCACGCGCCAACCACACTCGCCGACGTTAAACGACTTCGCTCCATGATCGCGGAAATGGGTTTGTCCAATATCAGGATGCGTACTGAATCGGTGATTCTTCGCACCTATACCGACATGGGGGATTTCCTGATGCCGCTTCCGCACTGGATGAACCCGGCGGAGAGGATATGCTGTTTCGGAGCGCGCAGCGTTATCCCGTTGGGGCCCGTCAGCCCGTTTGTATGTCCAACAGTGAGTCACCCTTATGGCCCCACGAAACAAGAATGTTACATCGAAGATGAAAGCGCAGGGCGGGACGCCGAAGGAGCAGCACAACGATATCGGGAAAGGCGAAAAGTCCGAGGTTGACGCCATCGTTGGCAAACACGAGGTAACGCCCCTTCGTCTGGAGCAGGCCGAAAAGGCGCTTCTGCAGAGCGAAGCGCGCTACCGCACGCTGTTTGAATCGATCGACGAGGGATTCTGTGTCTTCGACATGCTCTATGACGACGCGGGTCGACCCGTGGACCTACGATACGTTGAAGTCAATCCGGCCTTTGAAAGGCACACCGGACTGGCCGACGCCCAAGGAGCGACCATCCGCGAACTGGTCCCCGACATTGAGTCGTACTGGTTCGAGATCTACGGACGGGTTGCCGCGTCGGGCGAGCCGATCCGCTTCGAGAATCGCGGAGAAGGCTTGGGCCGCTGGTTCGACGTGTATGCCTTCCGCGTGGGCCGGCCGGAAGATCGCAGGGTTGCGGCAATCTTCGCTGACATCACGGCACGCAAGCAGGCCGAATTGGACATGTCGAACATGAGGCGCTCGCTGGAAGAGCGCGTGGCCGAACGCACCGACATGCTGCGCCTGCTCAACGAGGTCGCGGTCGCGGCCAACAACGCCGACACGCTGGATGAGGCCCTGCAGGTAGTTCTCCGGCAAATCTGCGAGCACAATGGGTGGCTTTTCGGGCATGCCTTTCAGCTCGCCGCCAGCGACAGGCTGGTTCCCGTCGAGATGTACCACGAGGCCGCGCACGGAGCATTCACGGCCTTTCGGACGGCGACAAGTCGGGCAAACATAGCGCGGGGAGAGGGGTTGCCCGGCCGGGTCCTCACCACGGGGAAGCCGCAGTGGACAACGGATATCGCGAAGGATCTCACCGAAGCCAGAGCACGGATCGGACGGAATCTGGGCCTCCGCACGGCAGCGGCCTTTCCTATCCGATCGCAGGCCGAGGTGGTAGGCGTCCTCGAATTCTTCTCCGACAAGTCTATTGAACCAAGCGACCGCCTGCTGGAGACCATGGAGAGCCTCGGCATGCTCCTGGGACGCGTCGTGGAACGAGAGCGCTTTGCCCGGGACATTGCCGGCGCCCTGCTGAACGAACAGCGCCGAATTGGCGCGGATCTCCACGACTCGATCGGACAGGATCTGGCGGGGGCGGCCTTGCTGCTCGACCGCCTGAGCGAAAAGGTCAAGGTCGGGAAATTGGTTAAGGGGGATAATATAGGGGAAATCGGCACGATTCTTCGGAGGGCGATCGAGGAAATCCGCGGGGCTGTACGCGGCCTGCGCGCACCGGCATCGCATCAGGATGGCTTCGAAATCGAGTTGCGGGAGCTTGTCGAATCCATATCAGAGCGATATGAAATTGATTGCATTTTTGAATGCCCGGAGCCCCTGGGGATGACCGTTCCTGAGACGGCAGCTCATTTCTATCGAATGGTCAGTGAGGCAGTAACCAATGCAGCCAAGCACAGCCGGGCAAATCAGATCGCGGTGAGCTTGAAATTGTGCGAGGAAGGGCTCGTTGCGGAAGTCCGTGACGACGGCGTGGGCATTGCGGAATCGGAGCGTCGATCGGGCAGTGGATTGCGGATCATGCGACACCGGGCCAAGATGATTGGTGCGAAACTGGACGTTCTTCGGGCGCGCGGCGGTGGAACCGTGGTGAGCTGCACCGTGCCGGGCGCATTGGTCATCCGCCCGGCCGAGCGCGGCGACGAGGCTGACGAACTGAATGGCGATGTCGAAGATCCTGATCGTGGATGATCACCCGGTGATGCGGCGGGGAATCCGGGAGTTGATCGAGGATGTCTCGGATCTGGAGGTATGCGCCGACGTTGGTACCGCTTCCGATGCGCTCAGCGCGGTCCGTGAATTCCATCCGGATGTGGCGCTGTTGGATATGTCCTTGCCGGATGGGAGCGGGCTGGAGCTGGTAAAGCGTATTCACGCCTGTCACAGCGACATTCGCGTGCTCATCGTCTCCATTCACGACGATGAGTTGTTCGCGGAGCGAGCGCTTCGGGCGGGCGCATTGGGGTACATCAACAAGTCGCGCCCCGGCAAAGAACTTTTGGAAGCGATTCGTAGAGTACTGGGCGGCGAGATTGTACTCAGTCCGACCATGACCCAGCGCCTCATCGGCCGGGCCGTGGGCGGCGCCCCGACGGCGGGCGGAACCGAGAGCCTCAGCGGTCGCGAGATGGAGATCTTCGAGTTGATCGGGACCGGCCTCGGCGTTCGGGACATCGCCGATCGGCTGGGAGTGAGCCCCAAGACCGTTGAAACCCACCGGGATCACATCCGGACCAAGTTGAATTTGGACAGTGCGGCGGAATTGGCGCGGTATGCCGCGTTGTGGTGGAGCCGACAATCACAGCGCCGGGACGAATCCGACGGCGACGTTGCCCGTCCGAGCCGTCGCTGAATTCAAGCCAGAGTAATTCACTGACCGCCGCCGACCGGCGATGACTCATGCGCCGCGGTCACTGGTCTCGCCCCGCTTTTCGCTCCAGCCGCGAACGATTTCAAGGGTGACGTCATGGTAGTTGTGAGCGGCGATGGGGAGATAAGCGGCAACATCCACGGCGGCTGAATGATCCGCCTGGTCGGAGATCGCTCGTATCGCGAGGAAGGGCACCCTGTTGACGTGGCACACGTGGGCGGTTGCGGCACTTTCCATGTCCGTGGCCGTGGCGCCGAAGGTCGAGCGCAGCCATGCGCTTTTCTTCGAGTCGGAAACGAACTGATCGCCGGAGACGATGGTGCCCTTGTGGATCGCCGGTCTGCGACCCAGCACCGGCAGCGAGACAGCACCCAGATCGAAGGTACGGCAGGCGTCCTCCGCAAGTTGCATGAGCATCGGATCGCAGGGGAACTCCGTGAGCTGCATCGCTTCGGGAATGATGATTCGATCGGCCTGAATCGCAGCGTCGAAAACACTGGTACCGGGACGCAGGCCGACCTGCGTCAGATCGACGTCGTGTTCCAGGTACCTCTCACCCAGAACGATATCGCCCTGTTTCAGTCTCGTGTCGACGGCTCCGGCAAGACCGACCTGGATAACGGCCTTTACGGCGAAGCGGTCGATGGCTGTCTGGGCGGCGATCGCAGCATTCACCTTGCCGAGACCGGACTTCACAATGACCAGCGGAAAGCCCTGGTGTACGCGCGGGTAGAAATGCACCGTGGCATCGACGCGCGGAGGCACCTGAGCCTGCGTATCCACCTGCTCATCCAGAAACGGTGCAAGCTCCTGGGTCATCGCCGCGATCACTGCAACCGCCATACGGTGGACTCCTTGCCGGGGAGGGTCTTGTCCTTCAAGCGCTTTGCCGTTGCGATGATGCCCGTCGCCCGCGGAGCGAGCAAGTGCGTTCGGTCGGCCGCTCAGGTTTCCGGGTCAGAGGGCTCGGACTTCTTGACCTGCCGGGCTTCGTCTTCGTCTGAGCCGGCACTGGCGAATCTTGCATTTGGACTGAAAATCGACCCGGTCCGACCAGTAATTGTTGACTCATTCCATATGTTGACATAGTCCAAATTACGACATATAACACGCCCATGTCAGAAGAGCCAGCGGTCCTTCTTCGAAAGCATGGGGTTCAGGTCACGGCCCAGCGCCTGGCTACGCTGCGCGCGGTCGCGGCACGGCCTCACAGCACTGCGGAAGCGATTGCCGAGCATGTCCGTGGTGACATCGGGGCGATCTCGCGACAAGCGGTGTACGACACGCTCGGGATGCTGGTGGAAAAAGGCCTCATTCGGCGGATACAGCCCGCGCGGTCGCCGGCGCTGTACGAGGGCCGAGTCGGTGACAATCACCACCACCTGATCTGTCGCAACTGCGGGACTACGGTCGACGTCGACTGTGCTGTGGGCGAGACGCCGTGCCTGACGGCGGCCGAGGACTCAGGTTTCGAGATTGATGAGGCGGAGGTGATCTTCTGGGGTATCTGTCCGGCGTGTCTGAACAAGTCAGCGAAGAGCCGGTGAATTGTTTTTTCCATGAATGCTCGTCGTCGGGTCAGTCCACGGTTCATCTAGCAACGGGAGGAATCAGATGCAACACAAGGTATCGGCGGGGCGGTTTCACCAGGAGCGCGGTGCTGCGCGTCGAAACGGCAAGCGGGCGCGCGTGCTAACGAGAAGCAAGAGGTTCGTCGCGCTGGCGCTGAGTCTTGGGATGGGTGCGGCAGCGGTTCAATCCACCTTCGCGTCACCGGGCGGGGCCGGAAAATGTCCGGTGATGGGCGAGCAGGCCGGTCCCAACCGGCATACGGCCGCGGGGGCCATGTCCATTCAGGACTGGTGGCCGAATCAGCTTAACCTCAAGATCCTTCACCAGAATTCCGTGAAGAGCAATCCGCTGGGAAGCGACTTCAACTACGCCGAAGAGTTCAAGAAACTCGACCTGGAGGCCGTGAAGAAGGACCTCAGGGCGCTGATGACCGATTCGCAAGACTGGTGGCCGGCGGATTACGGGCACTACGGACCCTTGTTCATTCGAATGGCCTGGCACAGTGCGGGCACTTACCGCCTGGGCGATGGGCGCGGAGGCGCGGGTTACGGCACTCAGCGTTTCGCACCGCTCAACAGTTGGCCGGATAACGCCAACCTCGACAAGGCCCGCCGTTTGCTTTGGCCGATCAAGCAGAAATACGGCAACGCGATATCGTGGGCGGACCTGATGGTGCTGACCGGAAACGTGGCCCTCGAGTCGATGGGATTCAAGACGCTCGGGTTTGCCGGAGGCCGTGAAGACGTCTGGGAGCCGCAGGAGGACATCTACTGGGGATCGGAGAGCGTGTGGCTGGGGGACAAGCGTTACTCCGGTGACCGCGATCTCGAGAATCCGCTTGCCGCCGTACAGATGGGGCTGATCTACGTGAATCCTGAAGGACCGAATGGAAACCCCGACCCGGTCGCTTCGGCGCGTGACGTCCGGGAGACGTTCGGGCGCATGGCCATGAACGATGAGGAGACGGTTGCCCTGATCGCCGGCGGGCACACGTTCGGGAAGTGCCACGGCGCAGGTGATGCGTCGCTGGTAGGTCCGGATCCAGAGGCCGCTCCCGTTGAGGAACAGGGTCTGGGCTGGAAGAGCCGCCATGGAAGCGGAAAAGCCGGCGACACGATTACCAGCGGAATCGAGGGTGCATGGAAAAAGAACCCGACCAAGTGGGACATGGGCTATCTGAAGACGCTATTCAAGTACGAATGGGAGTTGGTGAAAAGCCCGGCCGGCGCGCATCAGTGGCTGGCCAAGGATGTACCTCCGGATGGCATGGTGGTTGATGCCCATGATCCGTCGGAGAAGCACCGGCCGATGATGACCACCGCCGACCTGGCGCTGCGATTCGATCCGGTCTACGAACGGATTGCCCGGCGCTACATGGAGAACCCCGATGAGTTCGCGGATGCCTTTGCCAGGGCTTGGTTCAAGCTTACCCACCGGGACATGGGTCCGCGCTCGCGTTATCTCGGTCCGGAGGTTCCAGACGAGGTCATGATCTGGCAGGACCCCGTTCCCGAAGTTGATCATGCGCTGGTCGACGCACGGGACTTGGCGGCCCTCAAGAAGCAGATTCTGAATTCAGGATTGTCCACATCGGAACTTGTCTCCACGGCCTGGGCATCGGCGTCGACGTTCCGCGGAACCGACAAGCGGGGAGGAGCGAACGGAGCACGGATCCGCCTCGCGCCGCAAAAGAACTGGGAGGTCAACCAACCGGACCAACTCGCCAAGGTCCTGAGGAAGCTGGAGAGTATCCAGAAGGAGTTCAATAGCGCGCAGTCCGGCGGCAAGAGCGTCTCCCTCGCCGATCTGATCGTGCTGGGCGGGTGCGCGGGTGTCGAGGAAGCGGCAAGGAAGGCCGGCCATGAGGTTGAGGTTCTCTTTTCGCCGGGACGCACGGACGCATCGCAGGAAATGACGGACGCGGCCTCATTCGCAGTGCTCGAGCCGAAGGTGGACGGATTTCGTAACTTTGTCGGTGCCCAGCTCGATCGACCGGCGGAAGAGTGGCTGATCGATCGAGCGCACCTTCTCACGCTCACGGCTCCCGAGATGACCGCGCTCATCGGCGGGATGCGGGTTCTGGGTACGAACGTCGGAGACCCCGAATTGGGGGTCTTTACGAAGCAACCGGGGTACCTTACGAACGACTTCTTCATCAATCTGCTGGACATGGGCACGGTCTGGAACAAGTCTTCCAACTGCGAGTTTCATTTCGAAGGACGGGATCGCAAGACGGGTGAGCTCAAATGGAAGGCAAGTTCGGTCGATCTCGTGTTTGGTTCGAATTCGCAACTTCGCGCCGTCGCGGAAGTCTATGCCAGCGCTGACGGCCAGAAGCGGTTCGTCCATGACTTCGTCGCGGTCTGGAGCAAAGTGATGAACCTGGATCGTTTTGACCTGGCCGGCTGACCTGAACGTAAAAGGCGTGGAATCCAAGCCGAGTTTCGGGGCCCGTTCGGAGGATTCTCCGAGCGGGCCCGATATTCGGCGCATCATTACCGCGGTGTTGCGCGGAGGCGGTTGACCGGCATCGGTCCTTTCGTCGATGATGGGGGTATGGGTCGGAACTGCGCCGCAATTGTGCTCACCGCGTGGGCCCTCTGGGTCATGCCCGTCTTGTGCGTGGCACACGTGTTGGGACATCCCTGCGCGTTGGAGGGCGATTGTGGGGATTCCGAGAACCATCATTCGCACCACGATCATCCAATTTCTCCGGTCAAGAGCGGGTGCGGGCACGAGTCCGGTTGCGAATCGGACCCCTGCCGCGTCGCCGTCGTCCACTGGAACACGTCGAGCAGCGGCGCATCGCCTTCTCCGTTGCCCCACGTGCTCGTGGAATATACCGACCATTATCGCTTTGCGCCGCCGGCCGGATGGTATCCTGACGGCACCAGGCGAGGCCTGCAGATTCCCGTTCATCTGAGCGATCTGCCCCTCCAGATCTGATCATTCCTTGGTTCACGACGCCGCTGGTGTGCTGCGTCGCGCGCAGCGTTGAAGAGGTAAACAGCTACCCGCAGCGGTTTGTATGGCGCTGAGCCCGGCGTTCATCGAGGACGTCCGCGCAGGCTCCAGCTTGCGGCTCGCTTTCTGTCGGTTGACCCTGAATCTGCCACTCGAGGACCACGCCATGGGATGGAGATGCGTCTCTATCGGCGCCATCGTATTGGTGTTCAGCGTCGGGTGCCGGTCGTACCAGCGCCGGCCGCTGGAACTGCGCGAATACGCTCGTCAATGGTCGGCGCGTCCTCTGGATCTGAAGTCGATCCAGAGCTACGCGGCATCACTCGCGGATCCGACGGCGCCAGGAATGTTCGACAGCAGTGACGGTCTTTCGCTTCCCGAGGCCGAGGCCGTCGCATTGCATTTCAATCCGCAACTTCGCCTGGCCCGGGCTGTGGCGGGGATTCCCCTCGCGAGTGCGAGAGAAGCGGGGTGGTGGCCCGATCCTCAGTTCGAGGCCGAAGTTCTCCGCTTCGTCAACCGAGGAGATCGAGCGGGGTACAAGCTCAGCGGTCCGACCATTGACGGCGTGAACGCCGGCGGGCTCGAGGCGACGCCCATCGGCCTGCGAAGGAAAGAAGGCAACTATATTGATGACCCTTGGATCGTGGGCGCCGGCCTGAACATCACCATCCCGATATCCGGACGGGTCGCGGCCGAGAAGGACCTTCGATGGTCGCAGTACAGCGCGGCGTGGCGGCAGATCCTCGTGAAAGAGTGGGAGCTGCGGACGGAGCTTCGCGGCGCCTGGCTCACGTGGTCTACGTCGCAAGAGCGGCTGGCCATCGCACGAGAGTACATCGGGCAACTTGAAACGATCGCCCGCATGGCAGGACAACTGCTCGCTGCGGGCGAGATGAAGCCAACCGAGAGCCGATTGCTCCAAATCGAACTGGCACATCGGGAGGCGGACATCCTCGCCTTCGAGCGAGAAGAAGAGCAACATCGACTGGCGTTGCTAGCGCTGATGGGACTTGCTCCCGAATCACCCGTCGTGCTTCAGCCCGCGCTTACCCTCAACAGCCCCGCTCCTGAAGCTGGCAATAGCACGGATGAACTCGTCAAGCGTCATCCAAGAATTCTCTCCGCAGAGGCAGAATACGAGTCGGCGGAAAGACAACTTCGGCTGGAGATTCGACGACAGTATCCGGATCTGGACATCGGGCCGAGCTATTCGCTGGAGGAGGGATTCACACGATTCGGATTGGGGTTTGGTCTGGCCATTCCATTGTGGAACCGGAATCGCCAGGCTGTCGCGGAAGCGTTTGCAGCCCGCGAAGCCGCGCGGGTGCAGGCTGAGGCGGTCGTCGAGGCGGCTGTTGCCTCGCTTGCGGAGGTCGAAATGCGCTTGAAGTATGCGTCACGGTATCGGGCGTCGCTTCTCGAGAACGTAGCACCTCTCGTTGAAAGGCAGATTGAGGACGGGCGCACATTGCTCGATCTGGGAGAAGTCGACGTCCTGTTACTCCGGGACGCATTGATCGGATCGCTCGAAACCAAGCTGGAGTTGCTCCAAGCGAGGTTGGCAGAGGAACTTGCCAGGAATGAACTCAACCAAATGCTCAGGCCGCAGTGGTTCACGCTCCCGCAAGCGGAGGGAGAGGAGAACAAGTGATGAATTGGTGGAAGCACCGCAGAGGCAATTGGGCTTGGCTCGCGTTGCTGGCTGCGACGGCATTCGCGCCTTTGGCCGGTTGCGGAAAGTCCGATACGCACCGGGAATCCGGAGATGAGCAGCACGGTGACCATACGCCGGGGAGCACGGACAATCGAATCGATATTCCGGCTACTGTACGCCAGAACCTGGGCATTACGTTCGTAACGGTGGAACGGCGCCCGGTGCGCAGCACGGTGCGCCTGCCCGGGCAATTCGAATTGCGGCCGGAGGCGCGGCATGAATACCACATCATGCTGCCAGGGCGGATCGATCTCCATGTCCGACAGTATGAACACGTGGAGAAGGGACAAGTCCTGTTCAGGCTGGATTCCCCGGAATGGAAGAAGCTCCAAAGCGACCTCGTTTCGGCTCGAAACGCGATGCGGCGGAGCCACGCGGAACTGGCCGTTGCCGAAGCCAGGCTCGCGGAAATCGAGAAGGCTGTCGAGTTCGATGAGCGACGGCTGGGCAATCTGGCGGAGGCCCAGGTTCGCCAGGTCGAGCTGGAGTCAGCGTTGGCGGACAAGCGGAACCGGCTGCCCAGGGTCCGCGCAGAATTGGAGGCCGCCCGCACGGAATTCGACGCGGCTCACGCTCACTACGACGTCATGCTGAGCACGGCCGCCTCTCTTGCGGGCTTGGCGAAGGATTTGCTGGATCCCCACGTCAATGAGCACGGCCACCTCAAGCCCGGTGAGCCGCCCTGGCGGTCGATCGACCGTCTGACAATCCGCGCCGAGGCGCCGGGAATCGTCGACCGTCTGGCCGTGACAAACCAGGGGTGGGCGGAAACGGGTGATCTCGTGCTGGACACGATCGACCCGACCGCGCTTCGATTTCATGGTGACGCGCTCCAGACGGACATCACGCTGTTCTCGAAGGGGCAATCCGCTCGAATCGTTCCCCCCCCGGGCGGAAGCATTGACCTTCAGAGCACGATCGATGGAACCATCGAGATCGGCTTTCAAGCCGATTCAGAACAGCGGACCATCCCGATCTTTGTCGTGCCGGAGAAGCTGCCCCGCTGGGCCAAGCCCGGAGTGACCGCATACCTTGAAGTCTTCACGAACGGCAAAGAGGGTCAGGTTCTGGCAATCCCGGAGGCGGCGGTCGTGCGCGACGGACTTGAAAGGGTCTTCTTTCTGCGCGACCGAAGTGATTCCGGCAAAGTCATCCGAACCGTGGCCGATCTCGGCGACAGCGACCAGCGCTGGGTGGAAGTTCGCAGCGGCGTGATGCTGGGTGATGAAGTCGTACTGGGCGGCGTGTATCCGCTGATGCTTGCAAGCTCGAGCTCTGGCGAAATGCAGGAAGGCGGACATTTTCACGCCGACGGCACGTTTCACGAAAGTGACGACCACTAAGGATAACGATCGTGCTGAAGCGACTAATACAGTTTTCCGTGCAGAACCCCACTCTCGTGATCATCATGGCCGTGCTCGCGCTGGGACTTGCGGCCTACGAAGTTCCGCAGATGGCCGTTGATGTATTTCCGGAGTTGAATGCCCCGACGGTCACGATCATCACGGAGTCACCTGGCTACGCGGCGGACGAGGTTGAGCAGTACATCACGTTTCCGATCGAGAGTTCTGTAAACGGGCTCCCCGGCGTACGACGGGTTCGCAGCGGCAGTGCGATCGGTTTGTCGATCGTGTGGGTCGAGTTCAACTGGGGCGTGGACATCTACCGCGCCCGGTATCTCGTTTCAGAACGCCTGAGCCTGGCCGAGGAACGGTTGCCTCCCGAAGTACACACCGAGATCACACCGGTTACCAGCATTACCGGGGAAATCATGCTGATTTCGCTCAGCTCGCCGGATGGCAGCGTGGGGCCATTGGAGTTGAGGGCATATGGTGAATTCGATCTGCGAAATCGTCTCCTGAGTGTTCCGGGCGTATCCCAGGTGGTGGCTATTGGCGGGGAACTTCCCGAATATCAAATCAACGTCGATCAAGACCGATTGCGTCTCTACGGGCTTACGATCAAGGACGTTGTCGAGGCGGCATCGCAGTCGCACAGCACGGCCGGTGGCGGTTATCTCCTGAATGTCGGCGGCCTGGAGATTCCGCTCCGCCAAACGGGCCGGGTGCGCGGGGTATCCGACATTCAATCAACGATCATACGCTACGCGGAGGGAGTGCCGATCACGATCGGGCGGGTAGCGGAGGTCAAGCTCGCGCCGGCCTTGAAGCGCGGCACGGCCTCGGACGCGGGATCTCCCGCGGTAGTGCTCAGCATTCAGAAGGCCCCCGGAACCAATACGCTGGCCTTGACCCAGGCCGTCGATGCAGCGCTCGATTCGGTCGAAGCGGGACTTCCTGCGGGCGTATCCTTGAATCGCCATATCTTCCGGCAGAGTGATTTCATCAACCTATCGCTCCACAACGTGCTCGAAGTGGCGCGCGACGCGGCAATCATCGTGGCGATCGTGCTTGGGTTATTCCTGTTGAATGTACGCGCCACGATCATCACGCTGACAGCCATTCCCCTGGCGGTCGCGATGGCTTTGCTTGTACTGTGGGGCTGGGGCGAGTCCATCAACGTGATGACGATGGGTGGACTTGCGGTGGCCATCGGCGTCGTCGTCGACGACGGCATCATCTTTGTCGAGAACATCCTTCGCCGCCTGCGTCAGAGAGAATCGGTGTCGGTCAAGGCACAAGGGGAGCGCGGCGCCACCATATACGACGCTTGCGCCGAGCTGCTCAATTCGGTCCTTTTTGCCACGCTGATCATCGTGATCGTTTTTGTACCGATGCTCTTCCTGAGAGGACTCGAAGGGCGGTTCTTTCAGCCACTGGGTACGACGTACATGCTCTCGATCGGTGCGTCGCTGCTCGTGGCCCTGACCGTGACGCCGGCCCTGGCCAAAGTGCTTCTGCGCGGAAAGCTGAGCGACGTCGAGCGTGAGTCCTTCATGACCCGATGGGCAAAGGCCATGTATCGGCCGACCCTCCGTTTTGTTGTTCGATTCCGGAAAGTCACCGTCGGGGCCGCACTCGGTCTTACCGCTTTGAGCGTGTGGCTGGCATCCACCTTCGGGTCGAGTTTTCTGCCTGAGTTCAACGAGGGCACGTTTACCGTGTTTCTCATGGCGCCGCCCGGCACTTCCCTTGAAGAAAGTGACCGTCTCGCGCAGGGCGTGGAGCAGCGGCTTTCGCAGATCGAGGGCGTTCGTTCGGTTGTGCGCCGTACCGGAAGGGCGGAGCGGGATGAGCACGCGGAACCAGTCAGCAACAGCGAAATTGAAGTGACCGTGGCGGCCGGTTACGAGAAATCTGACGTGCGCCTTCATATCGACGAGATCCTGTCGGCGGTACCCGGGATCACAACGACCATTGGCCAGCCGATTGAGCACAGGCTATCGCACATCATGTCGGGCACGCCGGCGGCCATTGCGATCAATGTCTATGGCGAAGACCTGCGCGTGCTGCGGAAGATTGCCCGGGCAATTCAGGAAGCCATCGAGCCGTTGCCGGGAACGCGGGATGTTGCGGCCAACCGGGAGATCATGATTACATCGCTTCCGGTCCAGTACCGCCACGACGAATTGGCTCGATGGGGCCTGACACCCGTTGACGCCGCCGAGCAGGTACGGGATGCGATCTTCGGCGAGACCGTGGCCGTGGTGAATCAAGGCGTGAAGGTATACGACATCGTCGTACGGTTGGCGCCTGAGCACCGCGAGCGGATCCAGCAGGTGAAGGACCTGATGCTCCGCGGACGCAACGGCGCGCTGGTTCGCCTGAGTGAAGTGGCGGACATCGGGATTGAGAAAGCGTCCAATCTGATTTCTCGGGAGAACGCCCAGCGAAAGGCCGTGATATCCTGCAACGTGGCCGAGGGCTTTAATCTGGGTGACCTCGTCGCGCAGGTGCAGGATCGCGTCAACCCGATCGTGGCGGAGCACGGATACTCCGTTTCATTCGGCGGACAGTTTGAAGCCCAGCAGTCGGCTTCTCGAACGCTGTACGTTATGGGCGCGATCGTTTCCGTGATCGTGCTGTTACTGCTGAACATGTCGTTTGGTTCCACCAAAGCAGCCTTGCTCGTAATGGTCAATCTTCCCCTCGCGCTGATTGGCGGGATCGTGGCGATTTTCGTTACTGAGTCGGACAATCTCGTGGGAAACACTGTTGCCTTGTTCGGCTTTGCAGGCCGCTATGAGGCGCCCGTAATCTCCATCGCGAGTATGGTCGGATTTATCACCCTGTTCGGCATTGCCGTACGAAACGGGATCCTGCTCGTCAATCATTACGCCTACTTGATCAAGGAGGAAGGCAAGCCGATTGCGGAAGCCATCATGCAGGGCTCTCAGGAGCGCCTGGTGCCGATCCTCATGACTGCCCTGACGGCCGTTCTGGGGTTGGTGCCCATTGCGTGGGCGGCAGGCGAGCCGGGCAGCGAGATTCTGGCGCCGATGGCGGTTGTCGTGCTTGGTGGATTGGTAAGCTCGACGCTACTCAATCTCGTGGTCGTCCCGGCAGGCTATGCATTGGTCTTCCGCGCACCTGAACTGGAGAGCACTGGGTCGAGCCGTTGACGTTGTGGCCATTGAGAAGGAGGTGTTCGTTGATACGATCAATTCTGGGAATCGGGCTGGGCGTTGCGTCACTTCTTTGCCCGGCGTGTGGGCGCGAAGCCGGGGAGCAAAAGAATCCAGTGCCCGTTGAGGATACGTCGCACGCGGCGGAGGGCGAAGCGGGACATTCGCACGCGATGCACGGCGAAGCGAACGACCACGAAGATCATCCGGAGGTCGACCTCGGCTCGTTCATGATAGGGGACATGAGTGTGGGCTTCGCGCAGGGCCACGGCAAGGTCGAGGCAGGCAAGGAGAGCCATCTTGTGGTGAAACTCCCGTACGACGACAAAGGTGCGACTGTCGTTCGGGGCTGGATCGGAACGAACGATCCCACGCTGTCCTACGTGGGGAAGGGGCAATATGCCGCCGCCCACGGGGACTATGATGTCCACGCAATAGCGCCGGACCCGTTGCCTGAGACGACGATGTGGTGGATCGAGATCGAAAAGCCCGACGGGACACGAACGGTTGGGTCCGTGAAGCCGATACTGGACTGAGACTTGTCCGTTGAAACGTGGGCACTGAATGTCACAGAAATTGCAGAGGATTCGAGAGGCCACCACGTCAGCAATTGTCGAATGGGCAACGATTCCATTGCTGCCGCGGAATCGCGTCACGTCGAGCGGCGCTGGTGACCCTATTTTTAGCGCCAATTCAGCCCCCCTTTAGATGGCCACGCCAAGCTTGTTCCTTTATCGTGTTGACTCGGGATGGGCTATCGGGTGACCAAAAAGAACCGTGACACATTGTCTGCGTACCGGAAGAAGCGGAACAAGAAAAGCACGCCGGAGCCGTTCCCAAAGAAAAAGTCTGGTGGGAGACAACGTCAGCCGATCTTTGTCATACAGAAACACGCTGCGTCAAGACTGCACTACGATTTCCGCCTCGAGGTCGACGGCGTCTTGAAGTCCTGGTCAGTTCCCAAGGGACCATCGACCGATCCGCGACAAAGGCGCCTGGCTGTTATGACCGAGGATCACCCCCGTGAATATGCGTCGTTCGAGGGTGTCATTCCAGAGGGCGAGTATGGGGCGGGCACGGTGCTGATCTGGGACCGGGGAACATATCGCAACATCAAGCAGGGCGACGACGGCAACGCAATTCCCATGAAACGGGCCTTTGCAGACGGGCACGTGGAGATCTGGCTCGACGGCGAGAAGCTTCAGGGCGGTTATGCCCTGACCCGGATCGCCAAGGACAACAAGGAGCGGTGGCTGCTGGCCAAGATGAAGGACAAGAAAGCCGACGGCCGTCGCAAGCCTACGAGCACGCAGCCAAAAAGCGTTGCAAGCGGGCGGACAATGAAGGCCGTTCACAAAGAGGAGAAACGGGGGGCAAACAAAGAATGAGCACTCCGTTGGATCAACTGGACGAATCAGCGAGGCATGCGCTGCGGCGCAGGAAGCAGCCTCAGACGGCGAGCCCGATGCTGGCCACTCTGACACACGACTATTTCTCCGATCCTGACTGGATATTCGAGCGGAAGCTCGACGGAGAGCGCTGCCTGGCGTTTCGGTCAGGCAGGACCGTGAGTCTGAAGAGCCGATACGACGAGGATCTATCCGAAACCTATCCCGAATTGGTCGAAGCACTTCAAGGCGATGGCGGCAGCAACTGGGTTGTCGACGGGGAAGTTGTGGCGTTTAAGGGACGAGTCACGAGCTTCGAGCGTCTCCAGCAGCGTATGAAGATCAGGGATCGGGATGCAGCCCGACAGGCAGCAAAAAGCACTGCGGTCTATTATTACCTTTTCGACCTGTTGTACGTAGACGGATATGATGTTACCGGGCTTGCCTTGCGGGACCGGAAACGGCTGCTGAAGAATTTACTCACCTGGAAGAATCCCATCCGCTATTGCACGCACCGACGCGAGCAGGGGGAGCGGTATCATCGGGTGGCGTGCGAGAGACACTGGGAGGGAGTCATTGCGAAGAGCCTGGATAGCGGCTACGTGCATTCGCGTTCCCGGAATTGGTTGAAGTTCAAATGCACGAATCGCCAGGAATTCGTTATCGGCGGATTCACGGACCCCAAGGGATCGCGATTGGGCTTTGGAGCGCTCTTGCTCGGATATTACGAGAACGGAGACCTCCGTTACGCGGGCATGGTGGGCGCGGGGTTTGATGATGAGACCCTGGAGGAGCTTCACGGGCGACTGAAAGGGCTGGAGGCAAGGAAGCCATCGTACGCCGACCGGGAATTGCCGAGCAAGGGCGTGCATTGGGTCAAACCCAAGCTCGTTGCCGAGGTTGCCTACACGGAGTTGACGCGCAAGAACCGGTTGCGTCATCCGCGTTTTCTGGGCCTGCGTCGCAAGAAGGCCAGGACCGTCGGGCTGGAGCATGATGGGAGTCGGTCGTGAGGAACGTGCGGGTCGGTCGGCGCAGTATTGAGATCTCGAATGCGGACAAGGTCCTTTTCCCTGACGCAGGCCTTACCAAGGGGGATCTGATCGAATACTATCAAAAGATAGGAAGAACCATCTTGCGTTATGCCGAAGGTCGTGCCCTTGTAATGCACCGCTATCCGAACGGCGTTGAAGGCAAGAGCTTCTACCAGAAGAAAACCCCCCATTACTTCCCCGATTGGATTGAGCGAGCCGACATCCGTCTGCAAAAGGGCGGCAGACAGGAATTTGTTGTCGTCTCGAATGTTGCGACTTTGGCGTATCTTGCCGGCCAGGCCTGCATTACTCCGCATATCTGGCTGTCGTACGCCAACAATGTGCACAATCCGGACTTGATGGTTTTCGATCTCGATCCGACTACGAGCGATTTTGCGCAGGTTCGCAAGGCGGGAATCGCTGTACGCGATATGCTTGAGGAACTCGGAGTGACGAGTTTCGTGCAACTGACTGGTTCGCGGGGGTTGCACGTTGTCGTGCCCCTTGATGGAACATCCGATTTCGGCGAGGTCCGCGATTGTGCGTCCGAACTTGCCCGACTTGTGGCGCAACGCCATCAGAAGGAGCTGACCGTCGAGCAGCGCAAGAACAAGCGCGGAAATCGCGTATTCGTGGATTATCTGCGAAATGCGTTCGGACAGACGATCGCAGCGCCCTATGCCGTTCGGGCAAAGCCGCAGGCATCGGTGGCAACCCCGCTCGATTGGGATGAGTTGGAGAACGGCGAAATGGGTCCACGAGACTACACGACTGCGAATATCTTCCGAAGGTTGGGTAGTCGGAGTGACCCGTGGAAGAAGATCCGACGTCACCGCATCGGCCTCAAGCGGTTTCGGAAGAAGCTGGCCGACTTCGCAGACAAATGATGTGCACGACGTTTTCCGTACCTCGACGCATACGACATGTTTGCATCTCAGGCGATTGCGGCGGACGCGATCAATCCGGTCACAAGAACTGCGATAGCCGTTATGCTGACAGTCATTTGGATAGTACCCCTGCGTGGTTTGTGTGCTTTTGGTTCGTGCGAACTGGCGTACTGCCGGTGAAGCACGATCATTACCCCTGCGATGGCCGCAAACGCGAGGTTAAGCCAGAGCGTGTAGTCGACGTCGAAGGCCCTTGCGGAGTCAACGGAAACCGCTGTGGTTTCCGGCGTCAGGCCGGTCGCGGCGAAGCCATAATGCAGCAGCAGTGCGGTGCAGACGATGCTGGCGAACATCACGGCCGCAATGCAGAGGGCGACCTGCCAGCCATAATAACGGGCATTTACACGGACAATGGGCGGCACCATCAAATCCGAGTAGATGAACGCCATGACGCCGGCAAAGGCGGTGCCGCTCCCGGCGAGGACAGTGGCAAGGGGGATGTTTCCCATGGAGCCGATGAAGGTGGCTGCGGCGACAAATGGTCCGACGATTGCGTTTTCCAGCACGATCCAGAAGCTCGGGACAGCATCGTCTGGTACGTTTGTGAGAAAGATGGCCTGCCAGATTCTGTCGGGCACGAGGACCTTTACGAATCCGGCAATCGTGAATCCGGCGAGGATTTCATGCCAGACCATCTTCCATTCCATCACAAAGCGATGTCCGACCATCCGCCAGCCGTGCATGCTCCTGACACGCCGCCACGGATTAAAATTCTCATGCTCACTTTCCGCTTCGTTCTCGACTTTCTCGCGAGCCGTCTGTAGCCAGGTCGACGGATAGGTATATCGAATCAAGACAGCACTGATCGCGATGAGCACGACTCCACCCATCAGTTCGGCCGCAAGGTATTGCCAACCGAGAAAGATGGCGATCAGGATGCCCAGTTCGATGACCAGGTTCGTTGAGGCAAACATGAATGCCACCGCGGCGACAAAGTGTGCCGCCTTCAGGACCAGGGATCGGGCGGCCGATAGGGCGGCAAATGAGCACGAAGACGAAATCGCGCCGAACGCCGTCGCAAGTGAGAGACTCTTCAGGGATGGCGCACCCATATGGCGTGTGAGACGCCTCTTGGGTACAAACGTCTGGATCATTGCACTAACGGCGTATCCAAGGACGAATGCCCAGCCCGCCTTCCAGAAGAAGCCCAGCGCCGTCATTGCCCCCGCGGCCAGGGTAGACCAGAGTTCCTCCAAGCTTGGCTCTCTTTTGAAGAAGGGCGCCCCAAAGGAGGGCGCCCGCAGGTTGTATCATCATGCGTTCCGATGGAGTTTCATCGATCTTGCCGCAGTTAGCGGTCAAAGCGGGGGTCGCGGGGCACGCCCGCGGACCAGTCCACCGATCAATGCGAACAGGAATAGCACAAGGAAAATGAAGAACAATATTTTCGCGATCGAGGCGGCGCCGGCCGCAATGCCGGTGAAGCCGAATATGGCGGCAACGATCGCGATCAAGAAAAATGCAAGTGCCCAACCTAACATGGCATACCTCCCTTGAAGCGGAGTCATCGACTTTCCACTGGATGCACAGTTCCCCTGAATCGACAGGCCGCGCTTTCCGGATTGCGGCCCGCCGCCGCAAGTGGGATCGCAGTGAATCCGCCGCTCTGTCGACGAACACACGGCGACCCACCGGCGCCAAAGAGGCATTTCTAACTCGATGCCTTCCACACGACTTCACCTGATTTATTAATCCAGTTCGCGCGCTCGCCCATGCCGAGCACGCCGCCGACATGCACAAGTGCGAGGCCGTCTCGGAAGGATCCTGCCTCGGAGAATTTCGCATCGATGGTCATTTTTCCGTTTTCATCGATGTAGCCCCACTTGCCGTCAACTTGCACGGCGGCACGGCCGTCGCGGAACGACTTGGCATCACTGTACTTCGCATTGATCACGAAGTTCCCGTTGTCATCGATGTAACCATACTCTCCGCCCATTCCTCCGACTCTGACAAGGGCTCTACCCTGTGAGAAATCGGAAGCCTCGCCGAACTGCGGCGAAATCGTCCATTTGCCGTCCTTGTCGATGTAGCCCCATTTGCCTTCTTTTTCGGCCGGGGCCAGTCCCTCATTGAAGTTGCCGCAATCGGTGTATTGCGGATTGATGACAATCTTACCAGATTCGTCAACGAAGCCGTATTTCTGGCTGAGCACGCCTCCGATTCTTACTCGCGCCAGCCCGCCGGAAAAGCCGGCAGCCTCGTCGAACTGGGGTTTCGCGATCCATTTGCCATCCGTATCAATGAACCCCCACTTGCCATCCTGTTTGACCGGTGCTCGTCCATTCACGAAGTAACCGGCCTCTTCGTAAGCGGGTTTGATGTGGAAATGGCCTTCTTTATCAAGATAACCATATTGTTGCTTTTCTCGGGCGAACGCGAAACCTCCATTGAAGTCACCGGCGTCTCGAAAGCGGGCCTTTATCGCCATCTTGCCATCCGGGCTCACGTACCCCCATTTCCCGTCCATCTGTACGCGGGCCAAACCATCGTGGAAACCGGCGGCTTCGTCGAACTTCGGTGAAATGGCCACTTTCCCGTCGGCGTTGATGAATCCCCATTTACCGTTCTTCTGGACGGGACGAAGCAGGTCCTTTCCCATCATGTTGCCCGCAAACGCCACAGGGGCACACAGGCCAAGGACGGTCATGATTGTCACTACGCGCTTCATGCTACATCGCTCCTTTCAGGATTGACTCTTCGGTGAATCCAGAATCATCGTTGTTTCGTCATCTGTCTGCCCAGGGAATTTTCCCCGGGCTGAATGATTTAGGCCGCAATCGGCCTTACGGTTGATCAGGTGGACCGTTTGTCGAGTACGGCCGTGAGGCGCTGCCCGTTCCAATGGCGGACGAGCATGAGCTGTTTTCCACCGTCCATGACCTTGGCGTCGTAGACATGGCGCTCACCACTCTCCTCCTTCAGCGAAAGGAGGCCATTGTGCATCGTCCATGTTCCGGATACGGTGCGGCTCCCAGTCGGCTCCTTGGCTTCCGCGTAGAACGTGCCGTCCTTTTGAAGTGTCAGGCTGGAGTACGCGAAATCATCCCTCGCGGCCGTGGGATTCACTTTCGCGAGTGACCATTTGCCTTCCATCGTTGCGCACCCTGTCAGAGCACCAACCAAGGCAAGCACGACCATCGGCATCAGAAGCGTTCGAATCGATTTCATGTCATTCTCCTCTCTCTCTTGTTTTCTGATCCGGCAGCGACGCTCTGCGGATTCGGCGTCAGCATGAACCACAGAATTCGTTGATCTCGCGTTCGGCGTCCTCACGAGACTTGCCGTATTTTTCCTGGATTTTCCCGGCCAGCTGTTCGAAACGCCCTTCGATGCGGTTGACATCGTCATCGGTGAGTTTTGACCAGCGTTCCTTGACCCGGCCTTTCATCTGCGTCCAATTGCCCTTTACGGTATCCCAGTTCACTCGCATGCTCCCGCGGGGGCCAACTTATCCGCAACGCCGGCGTCCCCCGCACCGTCGGTCGAAGGGTCAGCGACTGTTGCATCGCTGCATGGAGCAATGATATGACTGAGCTACTGATCGGGGTTTAACAACGCTCTTACGATTGCGACAAGTAGTGCGTTGTGGCCGGAATCTACATCCGGGAATCCCGGAAACGCCGCTTCTGACAACAGATTCAGATGACTTTCAGTTGCTGTTAATCCGTGTCGACTATTCTATTGAAGTGTTCAGGCGGGCAGGGGATCAGGTTCATAGGCATGTCCTGCGCAGAGAGGGAACGGCAAGGGCTACCGGGTGACGAATGACTTGCCGGCGATTCGACGTTTGCCGGTCTGATCCAGGACGCCGGGTTCATAGACTGGAGAAAATTAAATGATCAGGGCGATCTCGCTTTTGGTTGTGGTTACCGCTGTTGCATTTTCCGTTGCATGCGAGCGAGAAAAGGAATCCTCCACCGGTAAAGAGCCCTCAGCAAGCTCATCCACGGCAACGGGTGTCACTGCCGGAGATGTGACGGACAAGGCTGGAGAAGCCGCTTCGGCCGCGGCGGCGTACTCCAAGAAAAAGGCCGAGGAGTTCCGAAGGGAGCTGGAGGACAAGCTTGCCGATCTGGACAAGAAGGTTGACGCCATGAAGGAGCGGGGTTCAGAGTTGTCCGAACAGGCCAAGAAGGAGTGGCAGGAGCAGATGGATGCCGTTGCGGAGCAGCGTAAGGCACTTCGCTCAAAGCTGGATGAGCTTGGGGCTGCATCGGCTGAAGCCTGGGGTGACGTGAAAACCGGCGCTCAGAAGGCATGGAACGACCTTCAGGCCGCGTACAATAAGGCGGCCGAGCGGTTTGGTTCTGAGTCATCCAGCAGCAATTCACCCTGACGGGTGGAAAGACGAGGTTTCAGGAAGACCCGGTTCGTCATATCATTGGGTGGCGGGTTGGCGCCCCCTCCCGGGGTCGAAGCCCGCTTCGCAACCCTCGGCTGGACGCAATGAGCACGCAATTTCATGAGAAGAGTATCCTCCTACTGACAGTTGACGGCGCCGAGAAGGAGGAGCTGCATTCGGCTTTCGATCGTGCCGGCTTCAAGGTCCAGCATTGCGAGAATGTGGAGAGCCTGTGCGCCGGACTTGTCGCCGGCGTGGGACTGGCCGTCGTCGCGCATGAAGCCATCAACAACGAGATGTCAAAGATCGCAAGCGCCCTGGAGGGCCAGGCCGCCTGGTCCGATGTGGCTCTCGTGGTACTGTGCGGCGGGTTCGACTCGCCAGACCATTCGACAATCGGTCCATCCAGCAACTTCACCCTGCTTGAGCGTCCCGTCAGCCCTCACAATCTTCTGAGTATCGTCGGGCTGGCCCTCAGGGCTCGAGAGCACCAGTACGGCCGCCGCGACGAGCAGATCGAGCATGCCCACTCCGACCTGTACATGAAAGCGCATGCGGTCCGGATGGGCGAGCGGATCGAGCAGCAGGCCAAGACGCTTCGCCTGATTCGCGACGTGGCGACGGCAGCGAATTTTGCAGATACCGTCGAGGATGCCATTTCTTTTGTGTTGGCGCAGGTGTGCGAATTCAATGGCTGGGTCTGCGGGGCGGCTTATCTGCCGTCGCTTGATGACTCCAGCTTGCTGATTCCAATTGACGCCTCGTACGAGCACGATCAAGGGCGATTTCGACCCTTGCTCGAGGAAACGCTGACGCTGCAATTCAAGCGCGGAAAGGGTCTGCCCGGGCGCGTTTTCGCCAGTGGTCAGCCGGAATGGACGCGCGGGATCGAGAAAGAGATGTCCGGTCGGCGGAAAGAACTGGGCGAACAGTTGGGAATTCACACGGCGGCGGCCTTTCCGATACTTGCCGGATCAGAAGTCATTGGTGTGCTGGAGTTTCTCTCACAGACGAGGAAGGATCCGACCCTCGAGCAGCTGGATGTGATGGCGAGTATCGGTACCCAATTGGGGCGAGTCTTGGAACGCGATCGACTGGATCGAGCGTTGCGTGACAGCGTACGCCTGGTTCAGAAAATCGCTGATACGGCACCGACGATGATCCGTATTCTGGACACGGAGGAGCAGCGTTATTGGTTTGTAAACAGGCAAATGGCCCAGTTCTTCGGGATGAACGTCGACAAACTCCTGTCCAAGAATCGCGCGGTGTTTCTGGACGCCGTATCCCCTGAAGACCAGAAGCTCGTGGATGAGGCAATGGAAAAGGTGCTTCATCGGACCGATGGAGTGCCGGTGACGTGGCGGGTTCGTGTACGAAACGCGGCGGGTGAATGGCGCTGGCTGCGCACTTGGAGCGTTCTCTTTGCGCAGCATGAGAGTGGCTCAGCGCGTCATATTCTCAACATTTCCATGGACGTCACGCAGCACGTGGAAAGTGAAGAGCGGCTTCGTCAGACCGAGCGGCTTACGTCGATCGGCATTCTGGCCGCCGGCATTGCCCATGAGATCAACAATCCGCTGGCGTCGGTTGTCATGACGGCGCAGTTGCTTCGAAAGCGAAACCCGGGCGACGAGACCGACCGGATGCTGGGAAATATCATCGAGGACGCCAAGCGGTGCGGGCGTATCGTGCGAAACGTCCAGCGGTTTGCGCGCCAGGAGCCGTCCCATCGCGAGCCGCTGGACCTTAACAGCGTGGTGAAGGCCGCCATTCAGCTCAGCACATCGGAACGCAATTACGCGGGAATCGGCTTGAAGGTCGACTTGAGCGAGCCGCTGCCGGCGATTGAGGGGGACGCCGCGGAGCTGGAACAGGTCGTGCTCAATCTCGTTTCCAATGCCTGTCACGCCAGCGCGCGCGGACAGGAGATTCAGGTACGTACGGCTTCCGTAGGGGGGATGGTACAATTGGCCGTGCAGGACGAAGGCCAGGGCATGGCGCCTGACGTGAAGCGACACGTCTTTGATCCGTTCTACACGACCCGGGGGTCGCAGGGAGGAACGGGGCTGGGGCTGAGCATTGTGCACGGTATAGTCGAGGAGCACGGGGGGAGAATTGATATTGACAGCGAGGTCGGCCGGGGGACGACCGTGCGAGTGAGCTTCCCGGTTGCCGAAGGTGGATCCGACGGAACAGCCGACCATGAATAATCCGCCGACGGTGTTTATCGTTGACGACGACGCGTCCATCCGTCGCGTTCTCGCGCAGCTGTTCGAGCATGAGCGTATTCCCGCCGAGACGTTCGAGTCGGCGCAGGATTTTCTTGACCGGGCCGATCCTGATCGGCCCGGTTGCCTGCTTCTGGATGTGCGCATGTCGGGTGCGAGCGGGCTCGAACTGCAAGCCACGCTGGCGGAGCGGAGTCTGACAATACCCATCATCTTCATGTCGGCTTACGCGGATGTGCCTACAACCGTTCGGGCCATGAAGGCAGGCGCGCTGGACTTTGTCGAGAAACCATTCAACGAGCAGCTCTTGCTGGAGGCCGTGCATCGGGCGCTACGAGAGGATCAGGAGTTCCGCCGGTCGCGGACTCGCAAGGAAGAAGTCGAGCGGCGGTTGCGTTCGCTCACCCGGCGCGAGCGAGAAGTGCTCTCACAAGTGGTCTCAGGCAAGACCAACCGCGAGATCGCCGAGCTGTGGAACATCAGCGAAAAGACGATCAAGGTGCATCGCGGACGGGTGATGCAGAAGATGCAGGCTAATTCCCTCGCACAGCTTGTATTGTTGGCGCAACTTGTCGGAATGGATACGACCAAAGTCGTACTCGACTAGTCCAGCCGTCCAATTGCCAATGCCTCCAGTTTGCCCTTATATCCGTTTAGTTGTTCGTCATCGTTGATTCAGCACGATTCCTTCGGGAGAGATTTCCATGCGCATCCTGGTTATTGAAGACAATGAACGTCTTGCGGAGTTGCTCAAGAAAGGGCTGGAAGAGCAAGGGTATGCAGTGGATACGACACCATCCGGACGCGAAGGCGAAGAGCTTGCCGTGCGGGAGCGGTATGACGTCATTATCCTCGACCTGATGCTGCCGGATCACGACGGCGTCCAAGTCGCAAGGGAGCTGCGTCGCCGAAAGGTCTCGACGCCGACACTGATGCTGACGGCGCTCGCTTCCACGGCGGATAAGGTTTCGGGATTGGACGCCGGTGCGGACGACTATCTGACCAAGCCCTTCGATTTTGACGAGTTGATCGCGCGCGTACGCGCACTTCTGCGCCGCGGGCAGTCGTCCGAAGGCGCATCGCTACGCTTTCAGGATATTGAAATGGATCTGGTCCGGCGCAAGGTCATGCGCGACGGCAAGCGCGTCGACCTGACCACGAAGGAATTCGCGCTCCTGGAGTATTTCATGCGGAATCCCGAGCGCGTTCTGACCCGTACGAACATCGGCGAGCGCGTTTGGGACTTGCTGTTCCAGGACGAAAGCAACGTGATCGAGGTCTACGTTTCCCGGTTGCGCAGCAAGATTGACAAGGGCTTTGAACCCAAGCTGATTCATACCGTCGTGGGTACAGGGTACGTGCTCAGTGCGGAGCGAAGCATGGTACCGGCCTGATGCGTCCCGGATGGACTCTCCGGGGCCGATGTCGTGCCCATTCACGAGTACTGTAAACCTCGGACAACATGAGAGGTAGGTGCGTTTCCATGGCCGAAACGACTGAACGCGCGAAACGTACTGAATTACTGAACAGACTCGACGATTTGCGTCACATGCTGGCAGAAATTCCGGACAAAGACCGCCAGGCACTGCGACACGAAATCGAGAGAGTGGAACAGCAGCTGGCCGATCTGAGCATCGACCAGCATAATCGTTCGAGTATGGAAGGAGGCAGCGAAGCCTGACGGGCGGCAACTCCGAGCCTCGATCCGATGACCATCTGTTCGGAAGAGGTTCAGGTTTTTTTTAAGTTCGCATGGCAAACTCTCATGTTGGATGCCCTGGAATCTCGCATCATTTAAAGGAAATCAACATGAGACGAACACACGACGTACTTCGATTCTTCTTCTGTGCCACCGCCGGTTCGCTGGTAGCGAACTTGATGATTGCTCCGATCCCTGCCCTTGCAGCTGAACCTGTCGTCAATGACAAGAACGTGTGCAACGCCGTCGAAGATGCCCTGTTCTTTGACGAGGGGGTATCGTTCGACCGCATCGATATCGCGTGCGCGGATGGTATCGTTACCCTTTCGGGCACCGTGAACAACTGTCTGGCGAAGCGACGTGCCGAGCGTTTAGCGGAGACGATCAAGGGGGTGCGAGCGATTGTCAATCGCATTACGGTCAAGCCTACGTCGCAACGGTCACCTGAAGAAATAGAAAGGAATGTCAAGGCGGCGCTCCTGGCAGATGCGGCGACCGATTCATACCAAGTTGGCGTCGCCGCGACGCCGAACGGGGTCGTGAGGTTGACCGGTACGACCGAGTCGTGGAGAGAAAAACAGCTTGCGGAAAAGGTGGCGGCTGGCGTCGCTGGAGTAACTGATGTCGAGAATGCGATCGACGTGGACTATAAAACGGAGCGATCAGACCAAGAAATCAAGGCGGAGGTCGCCCGGACCCTTGAGTGGAACGCGTTGGTCGACAGCACAATAATCGACGTTGCGGTGGATAACGGCATTGTGAGGTTAACAGGGACGGTGGGCAGTGCGGCCGAGAAACGCCAGGCGCGCTATGACGCATGGGTAGCGGGGGTCAGGAAAGTCGATGACTCCGGCTTGGTCGTGCGCGATTGGGCTGAGAACCCCAATCGTCGCGAGACGGCCTTTGTGGCCAAGTCGCCCGAGGACATACGCCAAGCGGTGCGCGACGCGATTCTCTATGATCCCCGCGTGACCTCCGGCGACGTAAGTCCTCAAGTAAGCGGCAGCATTGTGACGCTCCGGGGAGTCGTCGACAGCCTCATCGCGAAGCGGGCCGCTGCCCAGGACGCCCGCAATACCACCGGTGTCTCCCGCGTCCTGAATCGACTGAAGGTTCGTCCGTCTGCCCACAGAAAGCCGCAGAGTGACAAGCAAATCGCGGACGCGGTGCGCGAAGCCCTCTTGCGGGATCCGTACGTTGACCGATTTGATCTATCGGCTGACGTGATCAACGGGACGCTGTACCTCAGCGGCAACGTGGACTCCTTCTTCGAAAAGGCCCAGGCGGAGAACGCCGCTTCGCACGTGAAGGGCGTGACCGATATCAGCAATGCGCTCGTTGTAACCCGCACCGGACTTCCCGTCATTGACAATCCCTATGTCTATGAGTGGTATGTTTATGATTTTGGATGGTATGATACTCCGGAGCGCATGAACAGGAAGAGCGATCGGGAAATCAAGGAGGATATCGAGGATACGCTTTGGTGGATGACGATGATCGATCCCGAACGTGTGTCCGTGGACGTCACAAATGGCGTCGCTACCCTGACCGGCACGGTCACGAGTTGGCCGGCCCGGAGACAAGCCACTGAGGCAGCACTACGCAGCGGGGCTGTTTTCGTGGACAATGAGCTGCTCCTGCCGAGGAAGTAGAGGCAGGCACGGTTATAGCCATTGTGGGGCGGTCGAGACGCTGTCTCGAGACTTACCCGCCTTCCGACGTCAGTCCGTGTCGCCGATACCAAGCCTCCGGGTCGGTTTTCAGGCTTTCGATCATGGATGGCACGGTCTGCAGGAGCCGTCGTTTCGGGTACCAGTTGATCCGCTCCTGCGCTCGCGAAATATCAAGCTCATAGTGGTCGTCCGCAAGGTCGACCATAAAGGGCTTGATAAAGGGGTCGTCGACTCCGGGCATGTTCTCCTGGAGCCATGCGCCGGACTTGGCAAGCGCCTTGGGGATTTCGCGCGTCTCCCAGTCGGAAACGCCCAGAATCCGTCGGGCAAACTCCTTCTGGAGCTGCCCATATCCGGGCGTCTCCGGTTCGCCGATCAGGATTGGGAATGCATCATTCGGCAGAAGGTGTCTGTTCTTGACCGTTTTGTAAAAGGCCTCGGTTAGGTCGTCAATGTGAACGAAAGCTTGCCCGCAGCGCATATCTCCCGGATAGACCTTGGATGTAAGTCTCTGTTCCCGAATTCGCTGAATCTGATGAGAAAGCGGGAGCGAGTCGCAGACGTCGGTATATGCACCGGCGATTCGAAGCAATACTGCGGGCAGGTTGCCGTGCTCCGCTCGAATGAGCTTTTCGGTCTTCACCTTCGATTGAGGATAAGGCCATTTCGCTTCAAGCGGTCGGTCTTCATTGAATGGCTGTCCCGGCTTCGTAGCACGATGAACAAGCATCGTATTTGAGAAAATGAACTGCTCCGCCGAGATCTCTTGGGCGACGCGTAGGGCCCGCCTGGTTCCTTCCACGGTGATCTTGTCGTAGAGTTCACTGGGATCGCCCGCAAAGTCATAATAGGCCGCCAGCTGGATCACTGCGGCAATTGGGCCCTCGCTACGGGACGCCGCTTCGTGTATGGCGTCATGCACGCGCTCGCCGGAAGTTACGTCGATGGATATGAATTCCGCGCCCTCCGGCAGGTCTTCGGGCGACTTGATGTCCATTGCGAAGACCCGGTATGTTTCCGCAAATCGGTTTGCGAGGTGTGAGCCGATAAGACCAGTGCTGCCCACGATGATGAGGGCCGGCTGGTGCTGTTCGTTTGCCATCGTACATCTCCCTTGCCACTGACGATGTCTTTGCGTTCAGCGGGTTCTTCAAGCGGGTCTGTCTCATGCATGCCTGGTCAGCCAGGCGAGTTCCAGTAGAGCGCTTATTGTGAGGTTGCGATGCCAACGAGAACATGATCACAAGCTTAAGAGCCGTTCATACGCGATAGCGCCGCGAGTGCTGGCAGAGTATGAAATGAATTACTTTTCATACGTGATTCATGTATTGTCGTCTCGATTTGTTCATAATGCCATGCAGACCTTAGAGGAGTGCGTATCGCTGTTTTACGAAAGGAAATTCTCATGCAGGTGAAGGAGACGATGACCAATAGAGTGAAAGCCATCAGTGCAGATGCCACCGTGCGGCAGGCTGCTGAGGAAATGGCCGCAATAAACGTGGGGGTATTGCCAGTGGCCCGCGATCAGATGCTTGTCGGCATGCTCACCGACCGCGATATCACCATCCGCGTGGTCGGACAGGGCTTGGATCCGAACAAAACGCTGGCGGGGGACGCGATGACGAGTGGCGTTCTTACGGTTCGCGAGGATCAGGAAATTGAAGAAGTTGTTCAGGCCATGCGAGAGAAGCAGATTCGCCGCGCACCGGTGCTTGATGCCAACCAACGGCTTGTCGGCATCGTTTCCCTTGGGGACCTCGCCGCCAAAGGGGGCGATCTCGAACTTTCCGGAGCCGCGTTGAAGGGCGTGTCAGAGCCGGCAGAGCCGAATTTGTAAGGGCCAAGGACGTCTGTCCGGGGAGCGGGGCTCGTGCACCGGCGAGCCCCTGACCCGTCTCACGGAAGCAGGCGGCCGTTGGGTCACTCATTGGGAGCGGTGAATGATATAACGTTCTTGATGCCCGAGGCTTCTTTCTTATTGACCATTGAGCGGTTAAATAAAGTGTATTGCTTGAACCGATATTGTCATGCATGAGACCCCCAGGCACAGCGGAGGAGTTGGAGCGGCGTCGCCTGCGAGCCATGACGCTGCTGGACAAAGGAATGCCCGGTGTCGA
>JAGFJJ010000017.1 GCA_024102815.1 Phycisphaerae bacterium | reverse complement strand
CGCCCATCCACTACAGCTGGGACCGGCGGGATCGATTGTCGGTCATCTCGGCGATCACGGTCTCGCCGACGCGGCGCCATCTGGGACTCTACTTCGACGTTCACGACCACAACATCAATACGGACACCTTCGAATCGTTCGTTCGCTGGCTGCGACATCAGGTTCGCCGCGGAATCGTCCTGGTCGTGGATCGCTGGTCCGTCCATCGATCGGGCGTACGGCGACTCCTGGACCGATTCGGTTCCAAAGTCCAGGTCGAGTGGCTTCCGCCCTACGCCCCCGAGCTCAACCCGGTGGAGCAGGTCTGGTCGCACACGAAGTACGCCGATCTGGCCAACTACATACCGGACGATGCCGGCGCCCTGGCCGAGGAAGTCATCGACTCCCTCGACCAAGCCGGCAAGAGCCAGAGTCTGCTGCGCTCGTTCTTCCATCATGCGAAACTCAGACTGTGAGATATTTATTTGTCGAATCAAAGATCAATAGAAGAGGCGCAATTCGGATCGTAGTCTACGTAGACGGCGGGATCGTACAGGATGTCTTGAGTGACACCGCTGGCGTACAAGTGATGATTGTGGACTACGACAACGAGCGCGCGGGTGATCCGAAGTCATCGCGCTCTTTTGAACCGGTGGCGGTGGACGTATCGATGATCGAGCGCACGGTCAACAGAACGGAGGGCTAATCCCAACCCCGGTCTCCGTACACCGTTTCCTTTTCCCTTTCTTTTTTCGCGGTCGAGCTTTCTGGCCGCGATTCCTCCCTCGAGCTAGCGCCAGCTATGTCCGCCGATTCGCGCCAGGCGCGAAAAAAGCCCAGCGACACACTTGCGCTGGCCGGTCTCGTGCGCTATGCTCTGGATAGAGTCTATGAGTAGGGAGTGTGTGCGATGAGCATGGCGATTCGAAAAATAGCAGTAGCGGGGTTTGTGGTGGGTGTTTTGGCGATGGCCAACGCAGCGGTGGTGGCTCGGTGGCTCGAGGAGATAGGCGTCATCCCATGGGCACAGCGAATACGGGAGGCCTATCTTTCCGGTCCGACCCTCACTGTTGTTGTGGTGTTGCTGATTCTGTCGCCGTCTGGAACGGCCGTGGCGCTTCATGTCCGGCGTTGCCGTGTGTGTAGCTGTCTAATGCTGCGGCGCGGCACCTATTGTTGTCGGTGCGGGAGCCGCGTGTGATGTCAAGGCTATTTTGGCCCGCGAGATGCGCCCCTGCGCCGTCCACCACCGTCAACCAAGACGCCAGCTTTGTCATTCCACCAGAGTCACGTTCCGATAGGGCTCGCGGAGCACGCTAGTTATCGCAACCGGATCGGCCATCCGTGCCTGCAGAATGCCTCGCGCCACCGTCTCAGGTAGGCAAGAGGTAAACTTCAGCCCCTCGAGCATCTCAGGCTCGACGTCGACTTTGAGCATGTCGGCGCCGGCCTGCCGTATCTCAGTTATTGCCTCGCTAAGAGTCTCTTGAGAAACTCCGCAAGCGATGGTGATCGACAGACTCTCACTCTCCACAACCGACACGGTCAACTCGCGCAGCCGTTGACTGATCGCGGCGTTCGCGCGATCCCCGGCGAAAGTCCACCAAGCCAACCCGGTTTGGCTCGAAACGATTGCCGTATCTGCCTCTTGCACCCAGGAGTACTCCTCCCGAGCCTCTTTCATCTCGGCCCGAGCGCGCTGCGACCACAGCGAGGGTTCGTCATCAGATACAAGGATCCGACGGATCGACTGACAAAGTTCGAACGACATCGATTGCCCGCTACCTAGCCATCGGGAGCGTCCCCGACGCTCAACCGGCTCCACGTAAGCAACTCTGCGATTCCAGTCGACGTGCGTGACCATCCAGCTTCGCCCGCCGAGAAGCAGCGTCTTCTCTGCCTGTTTCCCCGCGGCGAAAGACAACTCATGAACAAAGCCGAGATCGGATTGTCCACATTTGACAGTAAAGAGTGGCTCGCTCGTAAAAACAGATAGCAAATCCATGAAGTTACGATAGCCGAATTCCGTCTCGCCCCTCCGCCCAAACCACAGAATGCCGTTCTCTTGCCACAGGATGTCGAGCGCGATCATATGATCCAAAATATCTTTTGCGTCCGTCTCGCTCAGCTCGGCAAAGGCCGGAACAAGACCTATCCACTCGCGCCATGCCTGACGCTCAACGCCGCCAAGTTGAAGCGCAAGGGCCATGATCTGTTGCGCAAAAACGTGATAAGGGCGTGGTGGCGGCGCGATGGGCTCTACAAAGCCGCTCCTCCACATTTCGATGAGACCCGCGGCGCGCAGTAGGGCTTGACGATTCGTCGCAAGAAATAGGCAGTTACTCACGAGGTCGGATCGACGCCCTGTGCGGCCCATTCGTTGAAGGACGCTTGCTACGCGTGTAGGAGCGTCGATCTGCACAACGCGATCAAGATCGCCAACGTCGATGCCAAGTTCCAAGGCACTCGTGGCCACGATGGCGCAATCATTCTCCGATGCAAATGCCGATTCCGCTCGAGCGCGCTGGTCTTTGCTAAGTGAGCTGTGCGTTACGAAGGCCTTGACTTCGAGCTGACGTAGGTGCGATCCCAGCTCCTCCGCGCGAGAGCGGCTGTCGACAAAAACGAGGCGTTTCTCTCCTCGGTGCATTCGCGAAATCACGATCGCTGCATTCTCAATTGAGCCGACGTAATCCAACTGGACATCAGGTTTTTTCCTCGCTACCTCGGCAGGTACGATGACCTGACCATGGCCCTTGGCCCCCGACTTCAGCCACTGCAAGAGCGTCTCTGGGTTGCCAACCGTTGCCGATAGGCCGATCCTCTGAATCTCGCGTCCTGCCAGCTTTGAAACACGCTGCAAGACAGAGAGCATGTGCCAGCCACGATCATCTCCCGCGAAGGCATGCAGCTCATCAACGACCACCACGCGGACCTGGCCTAGGACTCCTTGCGCATCAGTCTTCCTTGAAACGAGCATCACTTCAAGCGATTCAGGTGTGGTCAATAGAATGTCGGGCGGCTCGCGACCAATTTGTGTCCTTTCCGATTGCGAGGTGTCGCCGTGCCACACCGAACACGTGCGCCCGACCAAGGTCGCGTATCGGGATAGCCGGATGTGTAGATTGTTCAAGAGTGCCCTGATGGGGCACAGATACAGGGTGCTCAGACCCCTCCAATCCTCGGTCAGCATTCGCGAAAGGACTGGCAGAATCGCCGCCTCTGTCTTTCCACCTGCGGTCGGAGCAATGACGACGACGTGGTCCCCGTTCAAAACGACAGGAATCACTTCTTCCTGGAATGGCCGCAGCTCGCGCCAGCCGAGGCTGTTGACGACGTGATGCTGGAGGCCAGGATGAAGAAGATCAAACGATGACACACGGGGCGTCCTATGACAGTTCGATTTCGTCGACGCTTGTTGCGGACGCGGCGTGACGTTCTACGGCCGTCATCTCCGAATCCTGAATAGTCAACTTGTAGTGTTGATGCGGGTCGAAGTCAGGAAACTGATCGATGCGGTCCAGGATGTCAGACACGAGCTTCTTGAGGAAAATTCGTGGTGCCACGCCGATCTTACCACCAAGACGACCAGTGACGGCTCGAGCCAGTTCCTCGATATAGGAATCACTTGCCTTCGCAGCCAGGCGGTCCGGCGCGACCGCGTGCATGGTGAACACATCACGTACTCTTCGGCCAACCTCGCAAAGCCGGTCGAGGTCAAAGGCCGCTAGCCGAATCTGTATTGCCCGCGGATTGTCGAATTTCGCGTCTGTCGTGAAGTCGACGTGGAGGCGTTGTGCCAACGGTTCTAGCCGTTGCACGCCCTGGGGCCCTTCGTAGAAGGCCGCCGTTCCCGTTATGAGAAGATAGAGACCGGGAAACCGCCCGGAGTCGATGTCGTCGATGAGTTGTCGCAAAGCGTTCAGACTCTTGTCTCGAACATCACCGCGAACACGCTGAATCGTCTCTACCTCATCGAGGACTACGTACAATCCACCGTGCCCAGAATCCCGCAGAACCGTCAGTAGCCCCTGCAGGCAGCTCATTGCTCCAAAGTGATCAATGTCACCCTTAATTCCGACTTGCCGCTTGATGCTTGCGGCGACGTTAGGCTGCCCGGTGAGCCACGCAGCGACCCCATCGGCTAACGCAGTGTCGCCGTTCGCCCTTGCTGTGTGATAACCCCTCAGTGCGACCGAGAAGGTCGGCGCGGACTGGGTTACGGCTGCCAGCCGTTTCTCCATTAGGTTGTTGGAGTGCTCGAGTAGTTGCTTCCGATCGTCCGGCGCTACTTTGCCTTCGGCTAGTACGTCCTCCTCAAGCGTGTAGAACCAACCATCCAGTATGTTTTGGAATGCCCCCGTGGATGTGTCTGCAGTTCCTAGCCGCTCCATCAGGCGGCGATAAACGGTCTCGAGGCGGTGCAGCGGTGTCTCTGTCTCGGAAACTTGGACCTCCGATGTCGCAAATCCCTTCTGACGTGCACGCTCGGAAAACCAACGTGAGAAGAACGTTTTACCGGTACCGTATTCACCGCGCAGCGCCTTAAACCTGGCACCTCCGGCCTGGACCGAGTCGAGCTCCTTATTGAGCGTACTCTCGAATCGGTCCAACCCCACGGCCAGCAGGTCTAGATTCTGCATGGGAACCGTCCCTCGGCGGAGGGCATCAATGAGCTCGTCTCGGCGTTGGCTGCTGATCATCTTCATATGACTACTCGGAGCCTAACTCAAACTGCTTCTTTAGCAGCGAGATATTCAAAACCACCGTATTAGCGGCATCCTGGCGATCCAAGACCGCATATCCCTCGACGTTTAGTACGCGCTGCACGATCGCGAGGAGCCCGGGCAAACGATGCTCTGGCGTTCCTGTCGCGCTAGCGAGTGCGCGAGTCGTCATGGATCCGCCCCTACTCGCCAATGCCTCAAGCAGCCTTCGAAGCACTTTGTCGTCAACGGGAGCGCGGCCGGCGCGCTGCTTCTGAACGGCGAGCGTTTCGCACCTGAGCAACGACTCGATCCAGGCAACGGAGGCAGCTGTTGAGTCCTCGGGTATTGGATCGAATAAGGTCGGCTCCGCAGGCTTTCGGTCGCGCGCGGGAGGTCGTTCGGTAATAGTCTCGATCACTGGCTGCGGCCTCTCCGGCTCAATCCACCATTGCGGAACATCAATTGGCAGCTCTTCAAATCCCTCAGGAACTTGTAACTCCGGCCATAACAGACTGATCGGGATCAACATCTCCTGGGGCGTGGCACCGCCATGGTAACCGTTCTTCTTTGGCCCATACCTGAGCCGCTCGGACCATGGAACAATCGCCTTTCCGCCTTCGGGTAGCACGACTCGTGCAGACGCAACCTCGATTTCCTCATCAGACAAGCCGCCGCCTGGTTGGCGCCAACGTAGTCCATCGTCTCCCTCGCGGCTCACAGTTTGTCGGTCAAGCATGTGACCATGGTCGCTGAGCATCACGACGCAACGACCGGCGGAAGCGGCCTCAGCCAAGATCGGCTCCAACACTCTAATCTGATGCATGTTCCAGATAGCATCGATCTGATCGCCTTTGTCGAGGTGGTCGTCCACCGCGTTGATGACGATTCCGACGACTCGTTGCTTCTTGTTGGCAAGCGCTTTCCGAATGTCGCCGGCGAGACTCGAATCATCGTCGCCTTCGAGTGCTGCCTTGTGAAAGAGCTTCGGCATGAAACCGGGCTGAGAAGAACCGGCAAGCGCAGGATGATCGGCAAAGCCACGCGCCTCATCGGACGCCTGACCTCGTCGGATGCTTCCGCAGAACAAACTCGTTCGACAAACTTCCGTCACCGACGGAAGCGCCGCGAGACCAATGATCCGCTCAGGTGGCGTTTCGCCGCTTACCTCAATCCAGTCATGAGACCGAATGTCGGATACAAGCTCTCGAAACACGGCCCAGTTCATGCCGTCAATGAGGAGTAGTAGAACGGGAACCCTTACGGCTACCGGCGCTACGACGCGGTCAAGAACCTGCTCGACGGGAATCAGTCCTAAGTCCGGAGCACCGGCAGCTCGTTCCTCCACGAGCGCGCCGCCGAACCGACGATTCTCCGCTTCCCGCAGCTCCGTGACGCTGTCGACAAGCCGAACATAAGCAGCCGCGAGATCTTTGTTCGATTCTCCACCCCGCAAGACGCGTCGGGCCCAATCAACAAATCCGCCGTCCACGGAATAGCTCCTTGCTATCACCGCTAGACCGACGGGTTGCGACACGTTCTGCCTACGTTGATCTGCAAGCCACCTTGCTAGCCGAAGGGCCATAGTGACCCGTTCAGTCCGCCTGCTGCCATCGCGGGCAAGCCGATGGCTCATCACACTCGCGTTGATTTCCTGAAGTTCCGCAGATACTGATGTGGCGCGTGCGTCGATGTGGGCAATCAACGCACCGCCGAATCGGGACAGGCGTTGTTCGAACCCGCTGTCCAGTTCGTTGCTGTGTCTCGCGTGATCTGCCGCACCGATGCTCTTGAGTATGGCTTCCGCTTCGTCCTTGCACCGACGCAGCGTCTCCCGCGGCAGAAGTCCGACAACCGTGGATGCGGCATCGCGCCAGCGCCTGGCCGAATCTGTATCCAAACTGGTCGCGCCGACATAGGACTCGAGTCTTCCGGCGGCCTTATCCAACTCATGACCGACGGCATCGTGGTACACGACGCCCATGACCAGGCCAATGGCGAGCGCCTGCGAGCCATACTCGGTCTCCAGACACTTTAGGATCGCAGCAGCCGTTTCACCTGCCTGATCCGAAATCCACTCACTAGCCGCGGATCGAAACTCGACAGAGCAGGCCTGCCACCGCCGGGCTAGGTCACTTTCGGCAGAACATCGCAGGATGCCTACGAGATCTGGATGAGCACCGGAAAGACCAAGGTCTTCCTTGAGGAGTATGCCCCAGACGGTATCGGCGTCGACGAGACCGCCCGCGACCGGTGGAATCTCGCGCGTTCCCGCATGCTCGAGAAGTAGATCCGCAAGAAAGGAGTGCCGGGTGATTCTCGGGTCGAGCTGGCGCGCCTGAAACAGGGAACGGATGATCTCCCAACTATTGAGTGGATGCAATCGCCGCAAGGCCAATCGAACGAGAATATCGTCATTGACCTTACCCTGGTCCAATGGTGTAACCAACACTGTTGCCGGCGTGTTTTCGGGCGATTCCTGTAGCGCAAGACGCATTTCCAGCGGTGAGTCGCACTGGTAAACAGCAAGCCGGTCGTCTCCATCGCCCTGAACGGATGGCCCCGTCCACCGCCCGGAAGAGAATATCCCAAAGACCCTAGCGGATGGCGCTTTCTTCCGGATCGCCCGGACTTGGGCCCGTATGACACCTAACGATGGAGCTGCTGTCGGCATCGCGGACTATTCCTCCACAACCCAGGACACGTTGACCCGGGCCGTCTGCTTGTCTTTCATCTGCTTGCTAATGCGATCGATCTCGTTCTTCGCTTCTTCTGGCGTCAGGTTGTCACGCGATCCGCTGTCGATGACCTTTTTGCCTTCCTTTTTCGGTGGTGGCGTCACGGTCACGGTACCCGGACCATTGCCACCTGTTGTCGATCCACCGGGCGGCGCCGTATGACCAGTCGCGACCGGCGTTAGCAAGTCAATCGCCTTGTTCTGTTCCATGCGAAGCACCGGTCCGAGGTCGACAACGTGCTGGTCGCCGCTAAGCGCTTCAACCACACGTCGCAGAATGCCTTCGGCCGCGGTTGCACGATCGTCCTGAATACTCCGCATACTGTCGAAGAGCTTCCATTGCGTCGACGTAAGACTAGTTACCACTTGCGGCGCGGAGGCGTAACTTGTGCCCATCGCCGCCTCGGAGGTCTGGGGCGTCAAGTTCGCGAGGCTTTCGACAAGTGCGGCTGGTGTTGTGTCGGAGATGGCCTCCAGGAGTTCGAGCACCGCCTGCGCTGTCTGGAATCGTGGGGCCTTTTCCTTGGTCTCGCCGAAGTCGGAGAGTTGAACGCCGAGATTGTCAACGAGTTTTCGACACGCATCTATCTGCGCTTTGGCCCGCGTCTGGATTTCGTCCGCCAGCTTCGCGAGATTGGCCGCATTGAGCAGAGGCGACGAAACATACCCGAAGATCCGGCTCGCCCGCTCTATGGCCGTAACCCAGGATTGCTCGGGCGGTAACCGCTGCTCGCGAAGTTCGACCTCTTCGGGAAGGTTGGCGAGCGTCGCATCGAAAGGAGCTCCGTGCCGGAAGAAGCTCCGATTCGTCTGGGCCGCAAACACCATGATGATTAAATTCGCGCATTCCTTGGGCAAGCCCATCGGACGAGGTTCGTCAATCCACTTGCGCAGCGCCACAACGGTCATCGTAGTGCCCGATTCGTTAGCCTTCCGCAGGAAATGATCGCGCCAGCGCTGGCTCAATACAAAATGTGTCTCGCCCTGTTCTCCCAGATTCAACGGTTCCGCGATCTGCTTGACTAGGCTGCGGCAGTTTCTCTCAACGAGCACGCGGCCACCCTTTTCCGACGTGGCCTTGATAACCTCATCGTGCACCTTGCGCAAGTGCAGGCTCTTGATTTCTGCGCCAAAACTCGGATGCTGTGGAAACTCGAAACCAAGCCCCTGTCCCAGCAGATCCTCCAGTGCACCTTTCAGGCTACTGGCGGCGGGCGGCTGAAGATCAAGACTGGGATATAGCGACCGGAATGTGTCTGTAAGTTCGTGAGCGTTGTCGATCGACTTGCTCTGGCTACCACGAATACCGTAGGCAGCTTCGATATGCTGCTTTACCCGCTCGCGCAGAGAACTCCGCTGGTTTGCAAGAAGCGTTCGCGCGGTTGGGCGATCCTGCGGCGACAGGAACGATGCGTAGCCGTTGAATCGCTCACCGGTCAGTACGTGCTCGATGATCACCAGACGACTCAGGTCCCGCATCGCAGATTCGGAGAAAAATGCCGGCAGCCAGATGATCGTGCGCGTACCGTTCGAATTGTTCTGACCATACAGCTGGAGCTTGCCGATATCGTCGCGCGTGGTGTGTCCCGGCTCATCGAATGGATAGTCGATGATGACCTTCCACATATCCGCGTTTGCGGTCAGCGAAGTATCCGGCAGCGAGCGCACGTTGCCATAGATGACATCACACTCGCGATGTGTGTTTCGCCAAAGAAACTCATGCGAGAGATACATCTGATCCGCGTTGTCAATCTCAAGTTCCTCAAACAGGATCTGGCGAACCATGCGCATCTGGTTGCCCGGATTGTCCTCGTGCGTGGCTGCGGCGAGGATGGCCTCCGTGTCCACGCCGCTGAGTTGTATGGCAATCGTCGCGTTTCCACCCTCGGATTCGACCTTGATCTCGCCAACCTCGGCGGCCCACTGCTTGCATTTCTGCAGTACAAGTCCGGCTTCCTTGCCCGGGATCGGCGAACGGATCGTGCCGTGGTTGAGCGCGGCCAGCCGATTGGCAGTCAGCGCACGAAGCGAATTGACTCCAGGCACCAGCGCCGCAAGCAGGAGTGTCTTGATAAGACGGTCGTCGTTGACAAAGTTGATCCTCGTCTGATCGTCGAACGGCTTTGCGAGCAGCTCATCCCGCCGTCCTTCATGCTGCGCTTCCAGCATGGGCAACAGCTTCTCATGGTACAACTTGCGGGCGTTATCGAAGTGGACCTTCATGTCCTGGCTGAACGCCTCGTCGCCGTGCGCGACGGCGTCGTACAAATCGCCGACCGGAACAATGTCGCCCACCTTCAGTGTCTGTTGCTGTTCCACGAGCAGCTGCATCATCACCTTGATCGCGGTGCGCTCTCGTTGAAGCATGCTCGATGCGGCGATCAGCGTTTCCATGAGCGCGGGGCTGAAGGGATAGATCAGCTTGAACATGTCCCGGTCGAATTCGTTGGCCAGGAGCGTGTCCATGACCTCCTTGCGGATCTTCGCGGTCGACTGAAACGCGTCATCCAATTCCTGGCGAGCGGCCGCACTACGCGTCTTGAGCACGCGCTTGTGCGCGATCATCGGCAGGTTGCGGTCCTCCAGCTTGATCACGCCAAACCGACCGTCCGACCAATCCACGGAGTCATCGAAGTTCAGTTTCTGTGCGCCGGGTACCGTGTCGCCGATCAGCTTGCGCAGGTCCCGCTGTCGGGCCACGAAGCTGATCAGCGGAATCGGGCGATCCGCGTGCTGCCCCTCAACGAGCTTGACCAGCTTCTGGGTCTCCCGATGGATAAATGAAAGATCAGCGGCGTGACTGGCGAGCCACAGGATGAGCTCGTCCAGGAAAAGGACCAGCGCGTCGTACCCAAGTGCCTGGGCATGCTGCGAGAGCACGGCCAACCCGTGATCCAGATCGAGATAGGCCTCGTCCTGACCAGCTGCGACGTTATGATAACTGCGGAAGTAAGCCGCAATGAGATCTCCGACCAACTGGCCTCTTGTTCCGTCTTTCCTTCCGGGAGGCTCGTTGACCGCTGCCTCGAATGTCGCGCCTGTCCAGCCCTCCGAGATCTTGCCCCAGCCATCTTTTCCGCCAGCCCGATTCTGGTTGAGCTTGTCAAAGAACGCGGCATCGCCCATGTCCTTGCGCAGGCTCTGTGCATCTTCAAAGAGGCTCTCCGCAAGATAGACGCCCGGAACGGGCGCTTCTGGATGGAGCCGACGGACGTAATCCGCGTAGCGGCCGAGGATGCCCTGCTCCATGCTGCGGCTACCGATCATGTGGAACGGCACGAGCAGGAACTTGCGGCCGTGCGTCCACTCGTTGTGCTTGGCGACGACGTCGGCGAGTTCCTTGATCGACCGCGCCTCAGGGTTGTTCTGGAGCAGCAGGTGCAGCACGGCCATGAAATGGCTCTTACCGCTACCGAAGCTTCCGTGCAGATAGCATGCCTTGCTCGAGTTGGCGTCGACCGCACTCTTGATGAACCCAAGGGCATGATCGAAGCAGGCCTCTAGCTGCGGCGTCACCACGTAGTTCATTAGCGTGCGTGTCGCATTGGATGCCGATACGCCGTCAACAAGCTTGAGGACGTAGTCGCCCTTGTCTATCTGCGATGGGAGATCAAGAAGATCAGCAAGCAATTGCATTATCTTGCATCCTTGTATGCGCGATGACAGTCGTATCTACTCTTCATCGAGACAATCGTCCTCAGAAAAATGCTCGGCCAACCACTCATCCGTAATCTCGTCCCCCCCTCGCTCCGCTTGCTCCTTGTTTAAGGGTGGCAGATTGTCAGGAGCCGGCTTGCCAAAACACTTCTCCCACTTAAGGAGTGAAAAGCTCTCTGCGGTTATCGCCGCTGCCGCGCTTTGATGTTCATGGTTGGTCCCACGATCGGGCCAACAGGCGTCGAGAATTTCAGCAACATCAGCTGCGTGTTTCTTGTGCCAATCCTGCATGCTGATTCGACGATATCGACATAACATATTCTCGACCTTGTACAGCTTCTGAAGTTCCGCTTTCTCATCCCACGTCTTCCTAGAATCGTGCAGCTTCTTGGGAACGTCATTACTCCAGCTCCGAACTAGCTGCCAGAATCGACAATGAAGGCAGGTCGTCATGCCAATGTAAACAACGCCTTGGTAGAACTCTGCTTCCTTCTCCATGGTTTCCTTGCTGTCGTCGTCCCAATCCAAGTCACTCCTAACCGGGAACTTGATTGGATCTCCGTTATCGTCCGTGCATATGAGTTGGTATTCGCCGGGAGACTTCGGTATCTCATTACGCTTCCACTCGGCCGGCGCTTTGCCATTGATTGGAGTCCATACATTGAGCGGCATGCCTGCCGGCTTCAATTGTTTTCCCATCGCGTTTCCCTTTTTGGTCTTGCGCCGTGTTCCGACCGAGCATCGATGCCAAAAGACAGGCACCTCGCACATTCACGACTATCTACGTTACCTTCGTTCTTCTCCGCCGTTTTTTTTGTATCGCGTCTGCAGGCGGTTTCCAAGCCATGACTTCGTCCACGGTTTTGCCGATCGCCTTGGCCTCTTCGGCCAGGTAGTTCTCGAAGTAGTCGCCCATGCGGGTGCCGTACGCCGGGTCTAGCTCGTTGTGCCACTGCTTGAGCCAGGGGATGAGCTGGCCGATGGCGGCGAGCAGGGGCACGAGCTTGCGACCTTCCTGTTCCTTGGCCAGCTCGTAGCGCTCGGCGATCGCGCGGGCAAGTTGCAGGTGGTCGTAGCCGGCCCAGGCGATGACGAGCGTGCCGTCCTCGCCCTCGCAGTAGGGGAAGCTCACCCAGCGTTCCTTGGGCACATCCAGCTTGCCACGCAGGCGCCAGTAGTTGCCGTCGAGGAAGTCTGAGCTTTTGTACTTTGGGGGCACCGCGATCTCAGGTGGCTGCGGAATAGAGTCGAGATGTTCCAACGCCGCCTGGTAATCCCTGTCATCCTTGCACGGCTCTCGTACGAGGCTGTCGAGATTCATGGATTGCTTGTGAACGGTGTTCTTCAGGTCTTCCATCTGACGGGCGAGAATTAGCCCCTCTGACGGAACACCGTGACTTAGGAGCACGCCTGCCGTGATCTCAGGCTCATATTCCCACGTCACCTCAGCTTTAGGTGCGAAATCGCGGTATAGCTTCTTGCACAAGTCAAGCAACAACGCACGTGATGCCTTCAACTCCCGAGTCTCTTCCGGGAACCGCTCACGTATCCGATCCTCTTCAGCCTGAAGCGCGTCGTGCGCCGCCTCACGAGCGGCAGTGAGGCGGTCCTCTTCACGCTGCAAGTCCCACGTTCGCTCCCAAACGGCGCGCTTATCTAAGCCGCTCGGTCTGTAGCGCAGAACGGGTAGCGCCGGCACACTTTCCTCCGCGATCAACTCGTCTACGAGCCTCGCTACATCGAAGTCCATCCGTCCAGCATACAAAGCTGCCACTTGCATGAAATCCGTGTCCACACGAGCTAAGTCGGCAACCTGCGCTGTGTTTGTAACACGCGGCTCACGAAGCGATGCGTGTGCCGTCAGCAGTCCCTCTTCATTCATCCGACCATCCAGATCGAATAAGTATTCTAGACGGCACAGAAGCCAAGCTCGGCACGCTCGCTGTTCTTGTGGCGGTCGAGATTCCACGTGCCACCGCCTCTTGTTTTCGGGCCGCTCAATTAACCCAATTCTCGGGTCATTCCGTATGAAATCGATCCGTTTCTGCACAACCGTTCTGTACTGCTTTGGCCATTCGGGCGGCATTTCAGTGCGGGGTACGAATCCGTGTCGTTGAAACCACGTCGATTCTTCTTCGCCAGTCTTGATCCTCTGGGCGAGGACGAACTCAAACGCCCGTTCTCCACCATGAATAGGTGGGGGATCTTCGGATAGTGGTGCATTGTCTATGATGCCATAGAGCTGATAGCATTCCCAATCGAGTTCCTCTTGCAGTGCGATTAGCCTTCCGAGCGTTCGCTCAGCCTCAGCGGCGGCTGCCTCCCGTTCTGTGTTGTTAGTCAATAAGCCGTTTGCGTCAGGAGTTAGTTCGCGATAGCGCCTCGATAGTTTGTCAAGCTGGCGTGGGATGGCCTGAGGCCGTTCGCTTGGCAGCGGTAGCCTTTCGAGCAAGCGAGCATTGAAGGCGTACGTGTTGAAGGCGACGTCGCCAGTTGTTCGTGCGCCCTGATCGTCGGTCGAATCTCCTTTGTTGTGTGCGCCCTGCTTTAACCAAAAGCAAGTCAGTGAGGAGTTTAATATGCCAAGAAGAGGAAAGTGATCGGAGTCCGTTGCGTCTGAGCGCAGTTTGATGAGGGGCGCTGTTCGGTTGAAGATGCGCCCCCCACGATCAAACACGAAGTTATTATGCGTAGCAACCTCGCCATAGACCAGAGCCAACGCTGTCTTGAGTTTGTCAGTATAAAGCTCCTGCCACTCGTACCAAGTCATGCCTCGTTCAAGCATCGGAGTACCGAACTTCTTACGACGTGACAGTACGGATCGGTGCTGCCAAAGCAGTTGCGCCATGTTGGGCATACTTTCGAGTGGCCTTGGTTTTAGGTCGGTGTCATATGGCCAAAGCGCCGGGCGCGGCTGATCGCACTGCCAGTCTCGAATCTGGTCGCCCATGACAAGGGATCGAGATGCCTCAATGCGCAATCGGCGGATCGCCAAGACATCTGGGAAGATGTAGAGTTCGTCCTCCCCTGTCACAGACATGATCCCGGTACTCTCTGCTACATCGACAACGCGCAGCTCGCACCCTTCATCAAGCGACGCCTTCAAATCGGCAGCGCCTCCGCCGCCAATCGACCAAGGGTGATTTGCGAAGTGCTTCCGGTCACTATCTGCGACGCTAATATAAGTGCTTTCACTGCCTGGCACATCGATCTGATGAAGAATGGCAGTCCAGACCAATCCGCGTGCGGGATCTTCTGGGGCACGCGGCTCTCCGCGGATGCCCATCACCGCCCGGACTTGGTCACCGACCGGCAGCCTGTTGCGGGCGAAGATAATGACGGTCGGAGTTCCGTGACCAGGAATGTATGCACCGCTTGTATCGATAACATGCGTGAGATCGAGACCGGCGAGGTATTTTTCAATGAGCCTCTTCCCGAATTCGCGTTTCATGAAGGCGTTCGCAGTGATCTTGCCAATGAAACCGGACTGGGAAACATCGCGCGAATCAGATGGTTGGATTGCCAGATCGAAGAAGCGTTCGAAGAATGGCACAGAAAGCGTGTATCTCCCGTAACAGGTTGTGAACCTATCACGATAGTGAGCTCGAAGTGCCGAGTCCTTGACAGCAATGTACGGGGGATTCCCAACGACTACGTGGTAGTGGTTCGGTCGGAGGATCTGGCGGAGTGTCGGGAGATCCTCTGCGCCATAGACATGTTGCCCCAGTGGATCCGCAACAAGGCCCAGGTCACTCTCGCGCGCCCCGTGAAGAAGTGAGTCGCCACATGCCAGCCTGAATCGGAATGTTGGTGCGTGCGCTAATCTGCGAAGGTGACACTCGCGCATCGCTGCCGCCAATAGCCGAAAGCGTGCGATCGCAACCGCGAACGGGTTCAAATCAACTCCATGTATCGATGCTGCAGCATTGTTTATTAACTCACGATCAGGTGTCGCTGGTTCCAAGGTGCGCCAACGCTTCAGTACTCGAGCAAACGCTCCCAGTAGGAAGTGCCCGCTGCCACACGCGGGGTCGATCATTCTGAGTCCCTTGAGGCCAAACGCGTCGATGGCCGGCTCCAGCGTCCGGTCTAGGATGAATTCCTCGACGAACACCGGCGTCTGCAGCAATGCGTACTTCTTACGCGCTGCCTCAGAGAGGTCCTGATACAGGTCGCCCAAAAAACGCGTGTCCCAGGTCGGATCGGTGAAGTCGTGAACAAGCTCGCCGCTCTCGTCTTTGTCGATCCTCTGGAAGAACTCGATCAGCTTCTGTGCCGCGTCGCCAGAGAGCCAATCGCGGTAGGCGTTAACAAGGTTGTGCGGACCAAAGATGTCCTTCGCGCCCGGCAGTTTGGCCATGTCATCGAATACAGCCAACAGATAGTCACGGTCGGTGTTTTTCGCATGGTCCTTGAAGTACAGGTCCCGCTCGTCGCGAGCCCGCGCCATCCCGCGCCCGTCGCCCGCGCCATGCAGCGGCCCGGAGATCCGTGGTGGCGAGATCAACTCGTTGTCTTCGAGGAAGCGCACAAAGACGCACGACAGCACCCACGCGGCCGCGACCTGCGTGATCAGATCCGCGCGCCATGCTTCGTACGCATCCCCAGTGCGGCCAGCATCCTTTGCTTGGGCGTACTCCTTCTGAAGATCAGCGTCGATTTGCGGAACCTCATCGCACCGCGCGCGAAGATCCGCTTCGAACTCCTTGAGGAGCGGCTTGAGATCAGCAAGCAGTTGTTTGCGGTCAATCATCTATGCCTTCTCGGATCCTGTTACTTCAGCCTTCCCGGTCGTGGACTTCTTGCCGTTGCCGTTCGCCGGGTCGGTCCGATGCAGGTTCTGACACCAGCTCTTGGGAACGGCCGCCCACTGGTTGTTCGTGATCACTGGGACGGCCTTCCCGTCGAGAAGCGGCATCTCCGTTTGTGGGCTGCCGGGGATCAGCAGCCAGGTGCCGTGAACGCGCCCGTCCTGTACGGCCTGCTGCACACGTGAGAGCATGACCACTTGGTCGTACCGCCCCAGCCAATTCAGATGGTAAATCACGACGGTCTTGCCATCTTGCACAATCGCCTCTTCCACCTTGGGAACGACCTTGCTCGCGATGAGATGATTGAGGTTGCGCCAGTCCGTACTGTTCGGGCCGGCCGCATCCGCCTTCACGACCACGTTCCAATCGGCGCCGACTTCTTCGGCTGCCTGTCGAAGCGAATCGAGGAAGACGCGCTCGAGATCAAGTGGCCGGACATCGAATCGGTTGAGCAACTCCTGCCGCGCCCGTTCGTAGAGATTCGGCTTGGCCGTGAGTGCCAAGAACGCGCCGTCCTTCTCGGCGTACCGAAGCCTCTCTTCGAACTGGCGCGCTTCGGCTATCTCGGGCGGAATCTGAGCTGACTGCACACTCGCTGATGGCGTCGTCCGCGCAACGGTAGGGAATCGGGAGGGCGTGCCCGATGCATCGGTGATGCTCAGCACGTTTCTCGCCGTGCTAACGTATGCGCCGGCGCCTGGATGGTCGGCTTTCCACGAAAGCTCGAGGCCGGCGTCATTGAGGAGTTTGTCCAGTTGTGGTCTGCCGGGCAGTGGCGCTGCCTGGGGGTAGCGACTGCTGACTCGTTGCTGGACGTTTTCCACTGTTAGGAACCGAGCGCCGACCAATGCACCCTGCGACAGTTTGATGGCTCGGCCGGCACCCATCTGGCGAGGGTAGATTTCCTGGCGGCTCGAAACCGCCGCCGCTTGTGAAGCCGCGGCCGCCAACCGAACCAGGCGCACATCGCTGATCGGTTCGGCTTCGGGGGGGATTGCCGCCTCGCGAAGCATTTCGACGACGCGAATCGGCGGAATCAGCGGATCCTGCTTGGCGATCTCGTCAGCCTGCTGCCCCAGTGCCGTTGCGTAATCAGCCATCGGCATGTCAACGGCGATTAGCACGTTGTTGCCGGTGCGCCGAAAGATGAACTTCGGTTCTTCACGGGCGTTCTCAGTTTCGACGGCCGCCCTGGTGACTACATGAGCGAGACGGGACCGCCGCGGTTCATCCTCGATACTGCCGCGGGCGGCCAGGAGCGCCTGGCAAAGTTCGTCCGCAGACATTACGCCGCCGTTGGCCTCGAGCAGATCGGTGACTTGGTCACGGACTGCGGTGATCGCCGGGTCTTTCTTCCATCTGTTCAAGGCGTCCGCGAGGATCTGGCTGATTCGTCCGCGCGTGACGCCAGCGACTGTTGCGACCTCACCCTGGCTCGGCCATGTCTGGTCGATCCGATCGTCCTTGCCCAGAAGCGCCTCGATCGCAGTGTTCTCAGTGGCGTTGCGGCTCTTTGCTTTGGCTTTGAGGATGCGTTGAGCTAAGACATCGATGCTGAGCTGATCACGCGGGATATCGCTATCGTAATCGTATGTATCATCGCCGATGGTCGACGTTCCGTTTGTCTCGGTCGTTACACCCAAGCGTTCACGGAGGGCTTTCTTGACGGCAAGGATGCGCTTGCGGGTCTTGTTTCCCACGCCTCGCATTCGTGCGAGGCGACGGCCCTGCACACGGAGCAACTCGCTCACCTTGACCACGTTGATTCGATCCAACGCGTCGACGGCAGCCGCACCGAGACCGAGCTCGGACACGTTTGTCTCAGTGGTTGCCGCGGCCACAAGAGCGGCGTTGTCTACTTCGTCCTCTTCAATCGTCGTAGTGAGCGTAGCTGTTGCGGTACGGAAAATGCCCTGCCATGCGTCGAGCATATCTTGAGCGTTGTCGAAGCGATCACGCGCGTTGCGGCGTAGCGCCTTTGCGAAGAATTTGCCGAATTGCTCACGCAGGTTGGGGTCGAATCGCTCGGCGTCGATCGTCACCTCGGCTTCGACAAGCAAGGGGTCGCTCCCACCGCTCCACGTGGGCATGATTCCGGTGGCCATCTGGTAGAGCGTGACGGCTGCGGAGAAGCGTTCCGCCTGCAGATCCCACCGTTTGGGCTTGCGGAGAGGGAGAAACGGGTCGAGGAAGCCCGGGGTTCCAGCGCGAATGTTCTCCGGGCTGTAGCGCGAAAGGGAGAAGTCGAACAGCACCAAGTGCAAGGCGTCGCCACGCCCGACCTTGGACACGCCAATGTTGTCGGGCTTGATGTCACGATGGGCGATTCCTTCGCGCTCGAGGACCACGACGGCTTCGAGCAGGTCTTCACCGAATCGTTCTAGAAGATCGAGACTGAGTCGGCCTTCTTGTCTGATTCGCTGGGCGAGCGTCTTCTCTCCGGCACGATCGAGCAGCAGCCCAATGCGATCGCCGAGTTGCAGGATGTCATGGCAGCGGACGAAGCGTGGATCATCAAGCTTTTGAAGAACTTCGCCCTCGTCTCGTACACGCTCGTTGTGCTCAACGTCAACGGCGACCTTAACCACGAACTCACGTTCGTCCTTCTCTACGGCGAAGGCGATGGCTGTTGACCCGGTTCCAAGTTTGCGTCGTACCGAAAAGCCACCGGGAAGAATGTCACCGGGTTTGGCATGCGTAGGGTCTCCAATGAGCTGGTTACTCGGCGCCGTGAGTTCATCCTCGACACGATCGAGGTATTCGATGAATTCCTCGGCGGTATCCAGCCGATCGGTGACATCGGGGTCGGTGCTATATTGAACAAGCTGGTCGAGCGTTTCCGGTGCACCGTTCAGGACGGCGCTAACGCGTAGGCCGCGGTGCGCCCGTAGCTTCTCCGCGAGTGCTAGCGCGCTTTCCGCAGGTGGCTCGCCCGTGAAGAGCTGGTAGCAGATGGCTCCAAGGGAGAAGACATCGTGGTGTTCGCCCAGCGAATCCACCTCGATGAGTGTCTCGGGCGCCATGAACACTTTGCTTGTCTCGTCGACCAAATCGTCAATGTGAATTGTTGCAGTCACCGGGCGAGTGATGGCCGTCTGGCTAGCAGCCGCTTGGCGATACCCCAGCTGCCAGTTCGTGATCATCACACGCGGCTTGTCGCCGTTGGCGCTGGCGACGAGAACCGCCTGAGGGCTTAGGGCACGATGGACTACGTGCTTCTCGTGCGCGAATCGAACGGTCTCGGCGATCTGCCGCATCAGCTCTAAGCGCAGGTCGTCAGTGAGGTCATTCCTTTGCTCGACAAGGTAGTGGTCGAGACGGACCGCATCGGGGAAATGCTGGAAGATGATTGCCGGCCCGAGCTCATGGTTGGTGAATTCCAAGGCGCGCAATACACCACGATGTTCCAAAACCTGTAGCAGGTGAAACTCGCGTTCGGCGGCGCGCTCAATAGTCTTACGCTGTTCCGGGCTTGTGCCTGATTCGGCGAGATAGATTCGGATGCGCCTCGCAGTATCCGGTAGGGCAACGTGCTTGCCCAGGAAGTCCTGGAACCCTGGGCCCTCATCCAGAAATTCGTGTAACTCGTAATCGCCAACACGCCGGCTACGTTGAGAGGGTTTGATGCCGATTTCTTCGAAGGCTCGGCTGATCGCTTTCGCGATCGGCCGGTTGAATGTTCCGCGTGGGTACTCGGAGAGCCCCGGACACTTGCGTTGCATCAATGCGGCCATGATGCCTTCTCGATTTGTCGTATCGCGAAGGCGTATATGGAATTCTGCGTTGCCCTGCAGTTGGCACTCAACATTCTCGGCCGAACAGAAAATCAGGGGCTCGAGGAAGGGTACGCGGTGCTTGGAGAACGCCCTCTGGCGTTGAAGCAAACGAGCGAGTTTCTTGGCCTTCTGATTCGCCAAAAATAGTGGATTGTCGACAGTCTTCGTTCGGCCCTCGTGACTCCAAGTCCACGTATGGGCATCGCCGCTGAGTTTGCCTGGATTGCTCTTGATCTCAACGAGGAAGAATCCGACTGGCGTGAACACCAGGAGGTCAACCTCGTTGATACTGCCATCGTCGGCGATGAACTCAAAGTTTGACCAAGCCCGGTACGGTTCGTGGTCGGGAAGTCGCGCGCGCACGAAGTCCAGGGCTTCCTGTTCCCAAGGAAACTCGGACCGTGCGATCGTCTTCCAACGTGTCGTCGACATCGGCATCTCGCCACGTCTCCGAGTATCTGTTCAGTCCCGCGCTTCGTCGTCGTTGGCACCGGCGGGCTCGCTCTCGCTGCCGCCCCCGGCGCGCACCCAATCGTCGACCTCGGCCTTTTTGAATTTCCAAAGGCGGCCGACCCTGTGGGCGGGCATTCCCTTGCGATCAATCCACTTGTAAATGGTGTCCCGGCTGATTCCGAGGTGGGCGCAGATTTCGTCGACAGAGAGCCACCGGTCGTCCATCCCGTTCCTCCAAAGCGGACCCGAATGAGAGGGGCCGCGACGGCTATCCCGACCATCGCACGGCAGCCTCCATGCTCCGAAGCGACGTTTCCCGGCCATGATCGCGTCCAGATTGCGGTTGTCAACCGCTCTTTGCCGCTTTATGCTGCTTAGCCCGGATATTTCATGAGTTGACGTTGATTCGCGCATAAGGAAGGCCTTCGAACCTGGTATGATAGGGTTTGCTCCAACGCAATCATGCCGAGGCACGGAGGCCGTTCGTGACAGAGTGTAACC